>JAVEEE010000475.1 GCA_030840615.1 Frankiaceae bacterium
GGAGAACCTGCCCTCTGCGGCCCGGAGCCTCCCGGTCCGGTAGTCGATCATCCCGAGCTGGCGCAGCGCCTCGCCGGCGACCCGGTCGACCCCCGAGTCACTGGCCGCCGCAAGCGCAGAGACCAAAGCCTGCGCCGCGCCGTTGATGTCGCCGCGGCGGCGGCGAATGTCACCGAGCACGACGAGCGCGGCAGCTCGACGGCGAAGGTCGTCCGAGCGCCGCGGCTCCGTCAGGTCGGCCTCGGCCTCGTCGAGCCGGTGCAGCCCGACCAGGGCCGCGGCGTGACCGGTGCGCACGTCGGCGAGCTGATCGGCAGGCGTCGACTCCGTGGCGAGATCGAGCGCCCGTTGGAACAAGCGCTCGGCCCGCACATTGTCGTCGCGGGCGAGAGCCGCTTCACCGAGTCGCCCGAGGGCACCGAAACCGACGCTGCGCGCCATCCACGCTGGGTCGTCCGGCGGCAGCCGCATCTCGGTAGCAAGGGCCACCGCCTGCTCGGCCTGGCCGGCGATCAACGCATCGACCTCGCCGGCAGACCAGCTGAGATCACGGCCCGCCCACATCGCCACCCGCGCATGGCGGCGGGCGCGCTCGGCTTTGGAGATGCCGCTGTAGGCGACGTCGCGTGCCAGCGTGTGCGCGAAGACGTAGGTCGTGGCCTCGTCCCCGTCCGGGCTCGCGGGCCGGACGATGCCGCGCGCCGTGAGCTCGCGCAACGATGCAGTGAGCTCCTCCGCGCTGAGCTGCGGCTCGAGCGCGTGCAACATCTCGACCGTGAAGCGCGCACCGATCACCGACGCGTCGCGCAACGCCGACTTCGCCGCCGGATCGAGTCCGTCGATGCGGGCCGCGAGAACGGCCTGCACACCTGCCGGCAGCATTCCTCGCGGCAGGTCACCGGCCAGCCGCCAGCCGTCGCCCACCCGGCGAAGAAGTCCGCGGTCGACCAGCAGGTGGAGCAGCTCCGCCAGGAAGAACGGGTTGCCCTGGGCGCGGTCCAGGAGCACGTCACGCGTCTCAGGATCGAGCTCTGCACCACTGAGATAGCCGCGCAGCAGCCGCTCGCTCGCCATGTCGTCGAGGGGCGCGACCGGCAGCACTTCCAGGTCGGGAAGCCGCCCCCACCAGTCGTTGCCGAGGACGTCCGGACGACCGACGACGACGAGCAACACCGGGCCGGGCAGGTCGCCCGAGATCTGTGCGTGGGCACCGAGAAGCGACGGTGGGGCCCATTGGGCGTCGTCGACGACGAGCACGAGCGGACCGTCGGCACCGAGTGCACCGAGCACGGCTGCGGCCGCATCGACGATCGGGTCGCGAGGTGCGCCGGCGGCACCGGGCGCCGTCGCGTCGCGCGGGCCGATGGGTGCCGACTCGACCAGGCCCAGCAGGGCGAGCAAGCGCTCGGTCACTGCCGGCGACAGCGGGCGGTCGGCGCTGGACTGCGTGAGCCGCGCAACCGTACGGCGGGCTTTGACCTCGGCCGTTGCCGGATCGTCGGACTCGGTGATGCCGAAGGCGATGCGCATCCACTCGGCAACCGGCGCAAGCTCGCGCCCTTCGCCGTATGGCGTGCACCGGCCCCACAGAACCCGCACGGCCGGCAATTCAGTAGCGAACCGCGACAGCTCGAGGGCCAACCGCGTCTTGCCGACGCCAGCCTCGCCGGTCACCACGACCGACGAGGGTCGACCGCCTTCGACGACATCCAGCAGCTTGCCGACCAGCCGGCCGAACTCCGCGTCCCGGCCGATGAAGGGCGCCTCGTCACCCAGGCCGAGCCGCACCGCCCCCGGTGCACGGAGTCCCACCAACTCGTATGCAGGTACGGGCTCTCGCTTTCCTTTCAACCGCAGCGGTGGAAGCGCGCGCCACGAGGCGATCGCCATCGTCGCGAGCGCGGTCTCCCGACCTGCGTAGACCGAGCCGACACCCGCCGCGTCGGACAGTCGCGACGCGGTGTTCACGGTGTCACCGACCACCGTGTAGGTCAGATGTGCCTGCACACCGGCGAGCACCTCACCGGTGTTGAGCCCCACGCGCAATCCCATCCGACGACCGCCGCCGGCTTCCTCCGACATCATCCGGCGTACGTCGGACTGCATGCGTGCCGCGGCCCTCACGGCGCGCTCCGGATCGTCCTCATGCGCGGTCGGCGCACCGAAGACGGCCATGACGCCGTCACCCGTCAGCTTGTCGACGCGGCCACCGGTTTCGGTCGATGCGCGGCTCAGCGCTGCAAGCACGCGGTCGGTGACGACACCGACGCGTTCGGGGTCGAGGTCTTCCGCCCAAGCAGTGAAGTCCGACAGGTCGCCGAACAGAACAGTGACGACGCGGCGGTCGGCGGCGGACTCGTCCGTGCTGCTGCTGTCGTCGAGCAGCGCGCCGCAGGAATGGCAGAAGCGCGCGCCGTCCACCGGCGGGGTGCCGCACACCGGGCAGACGAGCGGGCCGCCACCGGCCGAGGTCATTGCTAGTCCGCCGATCCGCCGTGAGACGCGGCACCGTCGAGGTAGTCGAGCTGGGCACGCACCGACTTCTCCGCGGCGGGCCACAGCAGCGGATCGACATCTGCGTAGACGATCCGGACGACCTCGGCCGCATCACTTGCCCCTGCGGCCACTGCCTCGCGCACCTGTGTCAACCGTTCGGCCCGGTGAGCGACGTAATAGTCGATGACGTCGAGTGGCGCATCGAGCACCGGTCCGTGGCCGGGTAGCAGCACGTCGAGATCGATGTCGGCCAGGTCGCGCAACCGTTGCAACGACTCGAGATAGTCGGCCAGGCGGCCGTCCGGGTGCGCGACGACGGTGGTGCCTCGACCGAGGATCGTGTCACCGGTCAGCAACGCGCGGTCGGTCGGCAACAGGAGGCACACCGAGTCGCTGCTGTGGCCTGGTGTCAACACGGTCAACCACTCGAGCCCGGCCACCTCTCGTCTGTTCCCGTCGCCCAACGGTTGGCCGGCGATGCACAGCGACGCATCGCGCGCGACCACCGGTGCGCCGGTCAGCTCGTGCAAGGCAGGCGCGCCTTCGGCGTGGTCGAAATGCCCGTGGGTCAACACGATCAGCGCGACCGGCCCGTGCTCGGCCACCCGCGCGAGATGCGTCGCATCAAGCGGCCCCGGGTCGACGACCACACACTGCTCTTCGCCGGGCTCCCGCAGCACCCACGTGTTGGTGCCTTCGAGTGTCATCGGCCCCGGGTTGGGTGCGAGCAGCCGCAACGCGCGCGTGGTCACCTGCTCGAGAGTGCTCACGACAGCGCGTCGATCAGGCTCATTGCGAATAGCCCTCGTCGTGGGGCAGGAGCAACCGAGCCTCTTCGTCGTCACCGAGCACGATCTTCGGCAGCACCGGATGGACATCACGTGCGTCGCCCGCGGCGAGAACTGCGGCGACGGAGTCATACGTCGAGAGCTCGGCAAGGGTGAACGCCGTCGGGGGGAGCATGCCGAGCTCACCCCGGCCGAACGCCGCAAGGACGTCCCCGGGCCGCGCCCAGGTGACCCGGTCGGCCTCACCGCCGACGTCCCGGGTGCCCTGCCCCGCCGGCAGCGCCGCGACGAAGAAGCGAGTGTCGTAGCGACGCGGTTCGACCTCAGGGGTGATCCAGTGCGCCCACGGCCGCAGCAGGTCCGCCCGCAGGGCCAGCTCCCGCCGGGACAGGAGCTCAGCAAGCGACAACGTCCGGTCGAGCAGGGCGAGCCGTTCGGCTTCCCAGTCGTCGCCGGTGGTGTCCGCGACGACCCCGGCGGCATCGGACCCGGCCAACAGCACGCCGGACTCCTCGAACGTTTCGCGGACCGCAGCGCACACCAGAGCCTTCGCCAGCTGCGCATCGGCCGTCAGGAGCCCGGCCCACTCGTCGGGCCGCGGACCGACCCAGGCGTCGTCGGGAAGCGCCTCGTCGCGCTGGTCCACCGAGCCACCGGGGAAGACATACATCCCGGCGGCGAAGGCCATCGTCTTCTGCCGGCGCAGCAGATAGGCCTCGATCCCCGGCTCCCCGTCCTTGCCTTCGGAGTCGCGGAGGAGGACGACCGTCGACGCGTGCCTCGGCTCGACCGGTGTGACGGCGCCGCTAGCCAGCGCTCGCACGTGCTCGACGATCTCGCGGGGCAGCCGGCCCAACGACTCGCCGTACG
>JAVEEE010000497.1 GCA_030840615.1 Frankiaceae bacterium
GAGTCCGGCCGGCATGGCACCCGGCCGACCACGCACGGCGATCGAGGTCATGTCCGGCCGGCCCGCGAACGCCACCTCACGGGCGTCGTGCAGCGTGACGTAGATGCTCGGCGTTCCTGCCAGGTAGGTCATCCCCTTCACCCGGCCGACGACCGTGAACCGACGCGGGCCGAGTGAGAAGGTCGAACCGAGCCGAAGCTGGGTGAGAACATCGACGACCGCGTCACCGGGCCGCCGCAGTCCGCGACCTTCCTGCGCGACCGGAGCGCCGAGCCCACCCGGGCGGACACCGATCAGGTGGCCGTAGACGTCTTCGCCGCCGGCCCGGACTGTCTCGCTGGGCTGGACGATCAACGGGTCGGCCGCGGTGACACCGGGTAGCCGCCGGACGGCCGCCAGCATCCGCTGGTCGAGGTCCGCCGGGCTCGTGAACGGTCCGCCAGCACCGGTGCGTACGACGAACCCGTCCGCACCGACAGCAGCCACGGTCCGGCCGGCTTCAGCCCGGAACCCACCGGCGAGACCGGCCATCACCAGCGCCATCGCGAAGACGAGGGTCGCCCCGACGACCGCGATCGCGAACTGCCGAGCCCGCATGCGCAGATCGGCGAGCGTCACCGTGAGCACGGAGGCAGTGTCGTGCGCCCGTCCGATATGCGGAGTTTCTCACGCGGGAGGCAGTCGCCATCGCGACAATTACGACGCGAGCCAGCCGTCGATCTCGCGATGCTGGGCCAACTGCGCAGCTGCACTCATCGTCGAGTGGTCGACCGAGGCACGGGCCAGCCGGGCAAGATCCGCGCGGCCGTAGCCGTGGACGTCACGAGCCGCGCGGTACTGGTCGACGAGGCTCGCCCCGAACAGCAGCGGGTCGTCTGCCGCGAGCACGACCGGCACGCCGGCGTCCTCGAGGGGACGCAGCGGAACCCCCTCGTGCCCCGTGAACACACCGAGTGCGACGTTGGACGCCGGGCAGACCTCGCAGGCGATCCCGCGCTCGGCGAGCAGCGCCAGCACGTTGGGGTCCTCGGCCGCGCGCACCCCATGTCCGATGCGTCGCGGCGAGAGCAGCTCCACGGTGCGCGCTACGGCCGCCGGACCCAACAGCTCCCCCGCGTGCGGCACGGCCATGAGCCCGCCGTCACGTGCGATCCGGGTGGCTTTGGCGAAGTCGCCGACCTCGGCGGCGCGTTCGTCGTTGGACAGCCCGAAACCTACGACGCCGTCGTCGCGGTGACGCACCGCGAGTCGCGCGAGTGTCTCCGCCTCCCACGGGGGTCGGGTGCGATTGGCGGCCACGATGAGACGGATACCCACACCGGTCGCCGCCGCCGCATCAGCGGCGGCGGCGCAGAACACGTCCATCGCCGTGACCAGGTCGCCGAGGCGGACGGCATACCCGCTCGGTGTCACCTGGAGCTCCAGCCAGCGGGAGCCCGCGGCTTGTTCGTCCTCGGCGATCTCACGAAAGAGCCGACGGATGTCGGACTCGGAGCGAAGTACGGCACGGGCGAGGTCGTAGAGCCGCTGGAAGCGGGCCCAGCCCAGCACCCGCCAGTCGTCGGGCTGGTCGTCGACGAGTCGTTCCGGCAGCTGGACTCCATGCTCGTGCGCAAGCTCGACCAGGGTGGCGTGCCGCATTCCCCCGGTCAGGTGCAGGTGCAGGTGGGCCTTGGGAAGCGCGACGAGTTCGGCATCCGTGACCATCGGCTCGACCCTAGGCCGCACTGCATATCGTGGGGCCGTGCGAATCGCGACCTGGAACGTGAACTCGGTCGGAGCACGGCTCCCGCGCCTCGTCGAGTGGCTGTCGCTCGTGCGACCCGACGTGCTCGCCGTGCAGGAGACGAAGTGCGCCGCCGACAGCTTTCCCTACGACGCCGTCCGCGAGGTCGGCTATGACGTCGAGGTCCACGGAGACGGCCGATGGAACGGAGTCGGCCTGATCTCGCGCGTCGGCTTCGACGATCTGCGACGAGGCTTCGACGCGGAGCCCCGATTTCCCACCGACGACGTGCCGCCGGAGGCCCGCGCCATAGCCGCAACGTTCAACGGTGTCCGGGTCTGGTCGGTCTACGTGCCCAACGGTCGCGAAGTCGACAGCGACCACTACGCCTACAAGCTGCGATGGCTGGACGCCCTGACCCGGACCATCGAGAGCGAGCTGCCGGCGTACGAGAAGTTCGTCCTCACGGGCGACTTCAACATCGCACCTACCGATGCCGACGTCTGGGACCCGTCGGTGTTCGTCGCCTCCACGCACGTCACCGAACCCGAGCGAGCGGCCTATCGCCGGCTCGTCGGCTTGGGACTCGTCGACCTGGAGGCGCGCGCACTCAAGGGCGACCATCCCTTCACCTACTGGGACTATCGCGCCGGCTCGTTCCACAAGGGCATGGGCATGCGGATCGACCTCGTGTTGGCGAGCAAGGCCGTGGCGACCGCGGTGACCGACGCCTATGTCGACCGGGAGGCCCGCAAGGGCAAGGGGCCCAGCGACCACGCGCCCGTCGTCGTCGACCTCAAGGACTGACCGCAGACCGCCCCGACTCCGCCGCCGCCTTCAGCTTGGCGAGCGTGCTCTCCATGCCGCGCCGGTTGTGCGCACCGCGATCGGCCACGCCCATCACCGGCGCCGACAACGCCCGCATCCACGAAGGGCGGCGATCGGTCCACGACTCGACGATCGTCGAGCCGGTCGGCGTGTTCTCCAACCGGTAGTCCCAGGTCGAGATGGCCAGCGGGCCGTAGTGCACGTCGAACGCAAAGCTCTTGCCAGGCTCGGCAGCCGTGACGGTGCAGGTCGTGCTCCAGCGGCGGAACCCGTGCTTGTTGCTGCCCTTGAACTTCGCCCCCACGGCAGGTCCGGTCGCATCGCCGAGCCAACGGCACGACGTCGTCTCCGGGCTCCACTGACCCATGCGTGTGACGTCACTGACGAGTCGCCACACGACCCCCGGATCTGCCGCGATCTCCGTGGTGACCTCGATGTCGCTCATGGCGCGGTTCCTTTCACATGCTGGTCGAAGAAGGCGAAGATGCGCCGCCAAGCATCGTCTGCGGCGACCGGGTCGTACTGGACGAGCAGCGGTTCGGACAGGGCGGACTTGCCCGAGTGCGGGAAGAGGAAACCGTGGCGGGCCCCGGCGTACTCCTTGACGTCGTGTTCGACCCCGAGACCCGAGAGCACCGACTCGAGCTTCGCCGCGGCGCCCTTCAGCGGTCGGTCGCGGGCGCCATACGACGCCACGATCGGGCAGGCGCCGTCGAGGCGGCGCTCGGGCTGCCTCGGCAGGTGGCCGTAGTTGGGTGCGGACGCCGCGAAGCCCGAGGGTGAGACGAGGATCGCCAGCCCACCACCGAGGCAGAAGCCGGCGACACCGACCTTGCCGGTGCAGTCGTCGCGGCTCTCGAGGAACCGCCGTGCGTCCTGGACGTCGTCGAGGGCGCGGCCTTGACCCGCCGCCATGGCCCGGGCAGTCGCGATCAGGCACCGGACGGTGGCACCCCAGTCGAACAGATCGGGCGCCAATGCGAGATAGCCCTGCGCGGCAAACCGATCCGCCTGCCGGCGGATGTCGTCCGTCAGTCCGAAGACCTCGTGGATGACGACGACCGCGGGCCACGGCCCCGCCTCGGCGAAGCCATGGTCCGTCGGCACGGCGAGATAGGCGCGCAGCGTCCCGCGCGCGACCGGGTACCTGAGATCGGCCACGTGCGGGACGGTATCCCGCACCGCCGCTACGTCAACGGCGTGGGAACCAGTGTGAACGCCGGGTCGAGGTGTGCGGTGTCGTTGAACCGACGGACAACCCACGGCGCCGGCATGGCCACGATCTGCGAGATCGACGCGTTGTCGGCGCCGAGAAACGAGAACGTCGAAGCGCCGGTGGCCAACGCGAGTGCCTGGCCGATGACCCCACCGTGTACGACGACGACCACGCGCTGGCCGGGGTGGGCGGCGACGATGCGATCGAGACCAGCTTTGACCCGGGAGGCGAATGCCGCGTTGCTCTCGGCTTCCGGGATCACGTCCCAGCGCTGCTCGAGGAACATCTGCACGGCAGTCGGGTGGTGCTCGCCGACGTACTTGCGGAAGGCGACGCCTTCCCACTCGCCGAGGTAGACCTCGCGCAAGTCCGGCTCGACTCGCGGCTCGAGGCCCAACCGGGCGGCCAGCGGCGCCGCAGTCTCTGCCGTGCGTCGAAGGGTCGTCACGTAGATGGCGTCGATGTGCTCGTGGACCAGCCGATCGGCCAGCTGCTCCGCCTGGGTGCGGCCCTCGGGTGCGAGCTCCGGATCACTGTGACCGTCGACGCGCGGCGCCGGAGCGTCGAGGCGAGCCGGCGCGGACTCACCGTGCCGGACGAGGAGGAGGTCCGTCGCCCCCTCGGGCAACGCGAACCGATACTGCCGATAGACCTCGGGCTCTTCTTGCTCCGCCGCGTCCGCCACGACCGGCAAGCCTAACGATGGCGCGCGAAAGGCTTGTGCCGGCCGGTGACCAGGAGTAGGCAACGGGTAACGACCCGAGGGGGATCGCATGACAACAGCAGCGCCGACCCAGAACCAGGGCACCCAGACCAAGGGCGCCCAGGCCAAAGGCACCCAAACCAGTACCGGGGTCAGCCCGGACGGCGAGCTCGCCGTCATCCACACGCCACCGACGATCGCCGACGCCCAGCTCATCGTGCAGATGGCCGCGGTCGACGCCACGAGCGGGGCGAACGAAGGGTTCGGCGTGCTGCGGACATTCGAGGCACCGCCGACTCTCGGGCAGCTGCGCAAGAAGCACCCGATCGGATCCGACGGCTACCGACAGGTCATGGCGTTCATGGCCTCGTGCGAGATGACCAGCACGTTCGTCCGCCAGGGACTCCTCAACGAGGCTCTGGTCCACGACCTCTACTGGATCTCCGGCGGGTGGGTCTCGATCGAGAAGCTGGTCCGGGGCATGCGCAAGGAGGCCCACGAACCCCGGCTTTACGAGAACGCCGAGTGGCTGGCTCACCGCGGAGCCTGAGCGCGGCTTCCCTGGTCAGGTGCGCAGCCAGCGCTCCCCCGTCGCCGGCTGCGAATGGCGGATGGTCACCGACATTCGCGCGCCCACCCGCTGCGCGGTCTTCGGCACCGTGTGCTCCCACTCGGCTTGGCACTCCCCGCCCATCACGACCAGGTCGCCGTGGCCGGGTTCGAGCCGGTGCAGCGCCCGGGAGGTGCCCCGCCGGCGAAGCAGGAACCGCCGGCGCGCACCCAGCGAGACGGTGGCGACGAGCGGGCGCGTCATGACGAGCCGGTTGCGGTCGCCGTGCCAGGCCACGCTGTCAGATCCGTCCCGATAGAGGTTGACCCAGATCCGGTCGAAGCCCACCGCGTAGCGGGCGGCGAGATGCGCCGCCATCTGCCGCAGTGGCTCGGGGACTTCGTCGTCGGCCGCGTCCGTGGCCCAGCCGGCGGTCAGCCTCGGCTCGGGAAGGGTGCGGTCGTAGATCTTCACGGTCCGCTGCTGCCAGCGCGCCTCGCCGGCCAGGTCGTCGAAGACGACGTCCGAGCCGCTGAGCCAGCCCGGGCAGTAGTCCACCCACGAACGCTCGTCGAGGACGATGCGCCGCAACGCGCCGTAGCCGGTGTCGAGCGCGACCGGTCCACCGTCGAACAACGACGGCTGCCAGGCGACAGCGGCTTGCACGAGCTCAGGCTACGTCCGTGCACCGACAGTGACGACACCTGTCGGTTACCCGCCTTCGGGGCTGTCGCCATAGGTGTGGGCGAAGGGATACCGCCCGCCCGCCGCCACATCGGGTGGGGCGATGTCCGCAAGCCGGTCCAGCTCGGCGGCAGTGAGCTCCACGTCGCAGCCGCCGATGTTCTCCTCGAGGTAGGAGCGCCGCTTCGTGCCCGGGATCGGCACCACGTCCGCCCCCTGCGCGAGCACCCAGGCCAGCGCCAGCTGCGCCGGTGTGCATCCCTTGTCGGCGGCCATCGCGCGGACGGCGTCGACCAGCCGCAGGTTGGTGCGGAAGTTCTCTCCCTCGAACCGTGGATTGCCCCGGCGGAAGTCGTCGGGCCCGAAGTCCTCGGGCGATGTGATCGCGCCGGTGAGGAAGCCACGGCCGAGCGGACTGAACGCAACGATGCCGATGCCGTGCCGGCGGGCGGCGTCCAGGACCGGGCCCTCCAGGTCGCGTGTCCACAGTGACCATTCGCTCTGCAGCGCCGCGATCGGATGAACCGACACGGCGCGTTCGATGCTGGCCGCGCTCGCTTCGGACAGGCCGAGGTGACGAACCTTGCCGGCCGCGACGAGCTCGGCCATGGCGCCGACCGTCTCCTCGATCGGGACGGACGGGTCGACGCGATGCTGGTAGTAGAGGTCGATGTGTTGAACCCCGAGGCGTCGTAGCGAGGCGTCGCAGGCCTGATGCACGTAGTCAGGACTGCCGTTGATCGTCGTGCGGTCACCGTCGCGACCGATCGAGAACTTCGTCGCCAGTACGACGTCGTCGCGGCGATCCCGGATCGCCCGGCCGACGAGCTGCTCGTTGTGCCCGAGTCCATAGACGTCGGCGGTGTCGAGGAAGAACACCCCCCGCTCGATCGCCCGGTGGATGGTCGCGATCGACTCGCCCTCGTCCGCCGGTCCGTAGGACTGCGACATGCCCATGCAGCCGAGTCCCTGCATGGAGACGGTGAGGCCGGAACGTCCGAGCTGTCGGGTGGGGACGGGAGCTGACATCAGGGCATCTCCAACGACCGGATGACGGTCTGTAGCGCGACGCTGCCGGCCTCGACGCGCGCTCGCGCAGCCCGGTTGGCCGCGCGCTGCATCACCTCGTTGACAGGTGTGTGGACACCGAAGAGCCGCCCGAGCAGCACGATCTCACCGTTGAGGTAGTCGGCTTCGATGCTTCCGGTGCCGCGGGCGAGGCTCTGCCAGGAGGAGCCACCGACGCGCGGGCGGCCCTCCACGACGGCGTGACCTACCTGGTCCTGCCGGCGTTCGGTCCACTCCTCATCGCTGACCCAGCTGATGCCGGCCGCGTCGAACGCGGCAACGGCTTCGGCCCGCATCCGGCCCTCGAGGTCGTGCCGGATGTGCGTCTCGGACTCGTCGAGCTCGTGCCCGGCCAAGGCCTCGAGTGCGTTTCCGAGGTTTCGCAGCAGCTTGGCGTATTTCCACCGCATCACGTCGTCGACTGCACGCGAGGCGAAGCCGCTGCTGGAAAGGTCGGTGGCGACTTGCGCTGCGAGCGCGTCCGCCCCGGCCGGCGCGCTCCCGAGATCCAGCAGCCCGCTGTGCGGGTCACCCTGCGCGTCGATCCGGCCGGGCTCGAGCAGCACCGCAGGGAGCATGACCACGACTCCGTAGACGTTGCGGAAGCGGCGTAGCGCGAAGCGTTCGTTGGCGACGCCGTTCTGCACGCAGATGACCGGAAGTATGTCGCCGGCCGCCCTGCCGCCGATGTCCGCAGTCGCGATCTGGTCGAGCGCGGACATCGAGTCCTGGGTCTTGGTTGCGAGGAGGACGACGTCGTCGGGTCGCCAGTCCAGTGCGGTGAGGTCGTCGGTGACGGGACACCGGACATCGATGATGCGGTGCGGGGTTGCCAGCCGTAAGCCGTGTTCGCGCATTGCCGACGCGTGAGCACCCCGGGCGATGAGCACGACATCGTGGCCCGAGTCGGCGAGCAGCCCGCCGACCGTCCCACCGACGGCGCCCGCGCCGACCACGACGTAACGCATGGGCACATCCTGCCGCTCCCGGGATCGCCGGTGCCAATGCGATGATCGGCCTCTCGGTGTCGGGGTGGTGCAAGAAGGAGACCCTCGTGGCAGTTCTCGACGACGCGCGGTCCATGCACGACGACCTCGTGCGGCTGCGCCGCACCTTGCATCGCGAGCCGGAGCTCGGCCTGCAGCTGCCAAAGACGCAGGAGCGGGTGCTGGCGGCCCTGGACGGGCTGCCACTCGAGATCGCCACGGGGTCGTCGCTCTCGTCGGTGACCGCGGTGTTGCGCGGCGGTGGTGGCACCGGCGACCGGTCCGTCCTCCTGCGTGGTGACATGGACGCGCTGCCGGTCGCCGAGCGCACCGGCGTCGACTTCGCCAGCTCCGGCGAGACGATGCACGCGTGTGGTCACGACCTGCACACCTCGATGCTCGTCGGTGCGGCGCACCTGCTCAGCGCCCGGCGCGAAACGCTGGCCGGTGACGTCGTGTTCATGTTCCAACCCGGCGAGGAGGGCCACGACGGGGCCCGCCACATGGTCGACGAAGGGGTCCTCGACGCGACCGGACGTCGGGTGGACGCCGCACTCGCGCTGCATGTCACCAGCGGGATGCTCCCTGCGGGCCTGTTCGCGACCCGACCGGGGCCGGTGATGTCGGCCGCCGACGTCCTGCGGGTGACGGTCCGGGGGGCCGGGGGCCATGGGTCGTCGCCCCACCGCGCGCAGGATCCGATTCCGGCGGCTTGCGAGATGGTGACGGCGCTGCAGACATTCGTGACACGCCGCTTCGACGTCTTCGACCCCGTCGTCATCACCATCGGCGCTTTCCACGCGGGCACCCAGCACAACGTGATTCCCGACACGGCGTACTTCGAGGCGACCGTTCGGTCTTTCTCGCGCGACGCACATTCACGGGTCCTCGCCGAGTCGGTCCGCGTGTGTCAGGGCATCGCCGCCGCGCACGGGCTCGATGTCGACGCAGCGGCCGATGAGCTCTATCCGGTGACGGTCAACGACGCGCAGGAGGTCCTCGCCGTTCAGTCCGTCGTCCGGGACCTGCACGGCGAGGAGCGCTTCGCGGTGCTGCCCAACCCGGTGGCCGGCTCGGAGGACTTCTCCCGCGTCCTCGACGCCGTGCCGGGCGCCATGGTCTTCCTCGGGGCGACCACCAGGGAACGCGACCCCGCAACGGCCCCGTTCAACCACTCACCTGAGGCGGCGTTCGACGACGGCGTACTGCCGGACGGCGTTGCGGTCTACACGGAGTTCGCCATCCGCGCACTCGCCGGGACCGGCTGAGGGATCTCGACGATCGGCCGCTGATCGGCCGGAACAAGGGCACCGGCGGTCACGCGCAACGGGGGGGTGCGGCGCGTGACCACCGGCACCACCACGACACTATTCCTCGAACGGCACCAATGCCAGGGCCCCGAACGGCACCGATGCCACGGCAGTCCGCCTCAGCGGTCGAGTGCTTGCTTGACGAGGGTGCGCCCGAAGTCCCACGCGAGCCCGTTCGGGCGCTCGGCATCGGTCATGACGTCCGCGAACGCATCGAGGAACTCCTGCACCTCGGCCGCCCCGATGGTCAGCGGGGGCAACAGCTTGATGACCGCCATGTGGTCTCCGGCGACCTGTGTCAGGACCCGATGCCGGGTGAACAGCGGGACCACGACGAGCTGGGCGAAGAGCCCCTTGCGCGCGGTGTTGAGGGTGGACCACATCGCCCGGCCACGCATCGTGGTCGGCTTTCCGAACTCGATACCGATCATCAGCCCACGGCCGCGCACGTCGGCGATCATGGGGTGTTCGGCGGCAAGGGCCCGCAGGCCGGTCATCAGCTCCGCACCCCGCAAGCCCGCATTGTCGACGAGGGCCTCGTCCTCGATCACCGACAGCGTGGCAAGAGCCGCTGTCATCGCCAACGCGTTGCCCATGAACGTCGAGGCGTGGACGAAGACACGGTCGAGGGAGGAGTAGACCTGCTCGAAGATCCCCGCGCGCGCCAGGGTCGCCCCGACCGGCACGTAGCCGCCCGACAGCGCCTTGGCCACCGTGACGATGTCGGGTTCCACGCCGTCGTGCTCGTAGGCGAAGAGCCTGCCGGTTCGGCCCAAGCCGGTCTGCACCTCATCGCAGATGAGCAAGGCGCCGTGGTCGTGCAGCAGCCGCTGCGCCGCACGGAGAAACCCGGGCGGCGCGACGTTCACGCCCTTGCCCTGGATCGGCTCGACGAGAAGTGCCGCCACGCCACCCTTGGCGATCTCCCGCTCCAGCGCCTCGATGTCACCGAAGGGGACCATCGTGTCCGGGAGCAGCGGGTCGAAGCCCTTGCGGAACTCCGGGGCCCCGTTGACCGACAGGGCACCGGTCGTGAGGCCGTGGTAGGCGTGCGAGCAGTAGACGATGCGAGGTCGACCAGTGGCGCAGCGAGCGAACTTGAGGGCGGCCTCGACCGCCTCCGATCCGCTGTTGCAGAAGTAGACCCGGTCCATGCCGGGGGCGAGGGAAACGAGCTTCTCGGCCACGAGGCCCGGGAGCAGCGGGAGGTCGAACTGCAGCATGTCGGCGTAGTCGGCGTCGAGCATGTCGTGCAGCGCCTGGCGGACGACGGGATGGCTGCGTCCCACACCAGCGACGCCGAAGCCCGAGAGGAAGTCGAGATAGCGGTTGCCGTCGACGTCCCAGTAGTGCGCCCCCTCAGCCCGCACGAAGACCCGATCGAACCCGATGGCGTGCAACACGCGCGGGACCTGCGGGTTGACGTGCGCGCCGTGAAGCGCGGCGCCTTCGTCCCGTCGCTGCTGGAGCAGCGCCTTGAGGTCGAATCCCACGGGAGCAGGGTATGCTGAGGGCACAGCGGCAGTTGGCCGTTCCTCCCGCGGGCGAGCCGCCCGCGAGGTCGCACGTAGGAAACACGCTCCTCACTTCGATGGGCTGGTACGACGCGGCCCACGAAAGTCCAGGAGCTCACCTTGCCCCCGCGCGCCGACAACCACGTCCGCAGCCGGCGAAAGCCGCGCAGCCAGCACCGCCCGACCAACCGGCCCCGCCCGATGCCTGCCCAGTCCGCTCTGGACCTGGCACTCGACGCCGCACTCGAGCAGCCGGTCCCCGAGCCCCGCACCTTCGGCCAGCTCGGCCTTCCCGCCGCGCTGGTGACGGTGCTGGCCCGCCGTGGCATCCACGAGCCGTTCGCCATCCAGGCACGCACGCTCCCGGACGCGCTCGCCGGCAAAGACGTGCTGGGGCGGGCGCAGACCGGCTCCGGCAAGACGCTCGCCTTCGGGCTGCCGTTGCTCACCCGGCTGGCGACAGACGGCGGCCGGCGTACCTCCCGCGCGCCCCGCGCGCTCGTCCTGGTGCCGACGCGTGAGCTCGCGCAGCAGGTGGCCGACGAGATCGCACCGCTGGGACACGCGCTGGACCTGCGGGTCACCACGGTCTACGGCGGCGCGTCCATGGGCCGCCAGATCGACAACCTGCGCCGCGGCATCGACGTCGTCGTCGCGACCCCGGGTCGGCTGATCGATCTCATGGAGCAGGGTGCGGTCGTCCTCGACGGCGTCGGGGTCGCCGTGCTCGACGAGGCCGACCACATGGCCGACCTCGGCTTCCTGCCTGCCGTGACCCGGATCCTCGACGCGACACCGTCGGGCGGGCAGCGGATGTTGTTCTCCGCCACCCTCGACCGCGGCGTCGACCGGTTGGTCGGGCGTTACCTGTCCGAGCCGGCCGTGCATGCGGTGGCGACAGCCGTCGCGTCGATCGACGCCATGGACCACCAGGTGTTCATGTTGCGCGGTGACGACAAGGTGGCCGTCGCCGCCGAGATCGCCGCGCGACCCGCGCGCACCTTGTTCTTCGTCCGCACCAAGCACGGCGCCGACAGACTGGCGAAGCAGCTGTGCCGGCACGGCGTCGAGGCCACGGCGATCCACGGCAACCTCAACCAGGGCCAGCGCCAGCGCGCGCTCGACGGCTTCGCGTCGGGTCGCAGCCGCGTGCTGGTGGCGACCGATGTGGCCGCTCGCGGCATCCACGTCGACGATGTCGACCTCGTGGTGCACTTCGACCCGCCGAACGACCACAAGGACTACCTGCACCGGTCGGGTCGCACCGCCCGGGCCGGCGCGACCGGCACCGTCGTGTCGTTCGTCGAGCCGCAGCAGGCTCGCGACGTGGCCCGCATGCACGACGCCGCCTCCGTCCAGCCCGACACCGCTCGCGTGCACGTCGGGCATCCGGCGGTGCGCGCCGTCGCCGAGTCCGGCGAACCGATCACCGTGGTCCCGTTGCCGTCACCACGGCCGGCACCGGCCGGCTCGCCACGGCCGCGGCGGCCGGGCCCGCAGGCGCGCGGGCAGCAGCCGCGCGGCCACCAGTCGCGAAACCAGCAGGCACGCACCCGCTATCCGGGCAGCCGCGCGTCCTAGCCGCACCTCAACCCGCGACCTGGCCGTACGGAATGCTGCACCCATGACCGAGGTGAGCACCGGGCGCGGCGAATGGACCCTGCCGGGCGTCTACGACGTGAGTCCGGGCGTCCACCGCGTGCCGTTGCCGTTGCCCAACGACGGCCTGCGCGCCGTGAACGTCTATGTCCTGACGGGCGACGACGGGCTGGTGCTCATCGACTCCGGCTGGGCGATCCCGCAGGCGCGAGAGACGCTGACGAGCGGACTGGACCGGCTGGGCGCCACGATCTCCGACGTGCGCCGCTTCCTGGTCACGCACGTCCATCGCGACCACTACCAGCAAGCGGTCACGCTGCGCGAGGAGTTCGGCACCCGGGTCAGCCTCGGCGCGGGCGAGCGGGCCTCGCTCGAGATCCTGCGGGAGCCGGACCGCAAGCCGCTGCAACAGCAGGTCGAGTCGCTGCGGGCCCTCGGCGCCAACGCGCTCGCCGACATGGTCGCCGAGCGCCTCGGCGACCGGGAGGTCGACGAGCTGGAGTGGGCTCTGCCCGACGACTGGCTCGAGGCGGGTCAGATCGTCTCCGGCGGTC
>JAVEEE010000010.1 GCA_030840615.1 Frankiaceae bacterium
CAGGGTGGCGAGCAGCGCGTCGGCGACGCGCGGGTCGAGGTCGCCGATGGCGACATAGCCGGCGCAGCGCAGCCCGTTGTCCCGGGCGCCGCGGCGTGGCCCTTCGAGCTCCATGTCAGCCGGCCGACGAGAGGGGAGCGTGGCTGCGGATGAACGCGAGGGTCTCCTCGACGATGCGCGGCAGGTCGTTGTCCATCGTCGCGACGTGGAAGCTGTCCTCGAGGATGATCTGGCGCTTGTCGGTGGCCGTGGCTCCCGCCATCAGCCGTTCGCTGTTGGCCGGCTCGACGACGTGGTCGTCGCGGCTGGTGAAGACCAGCAGCGGCTGGGTCAGCCGCCCGAGGTCGGCGTTGGTGAGCTTCCAGAGCTTCGAGAGCTGGTAGGCGGCCTTGACCGGTAGCCGCTCGTAGGCGGGCTCGACGACGCCGGGCTTCTTGACGTCGTTGCCGACCGGCGGCAGTGACGGGACGAACAGCCGCAGCAGGGGCAGCGCCTTGGCGTCCTTGCGCAGCGTGAACAGCGACGGGTTGACCACGACGACCCCGGCGATGTCGTCGCCGCGCTGCTCGGCCAGCCGCAGCGCCACCGTCCCGCCCATGGACAAACCCATGACGAACGTGCGCTCGCACCGGCTGCGTACGTCGTCGAACGCGCGCTCGAGCTCGCCGTACCAGTCCTGCCAGCTGACCCGGTTGGCGTCCTGCCAACGGGTGCCGTGGCCGGGCAGCCGCGGCACCCGCACGGTCAGCCCTGCCGCCGCCAGCCCCTCGGCCCAGCCGCGCATGCTGCCGGGCATTCCGGTCAGGCCGTGGCAGAGGATGGCGCCTACCGGGCCGCCGTCCGCCGCGTAGGGCTCTGCCTCTGGCCGCATCGCCACCGTTCGCCCCTCCCGCCCTCTTTGCGCGCTCGCGTTGGGCGTGTCTTCACCCGATCGTCGCACGGCGGACCGGGCAACTGGGATTGACCAGCCGATAGCATCGAACGGCGGAAAGGTGACACGGCGTGGCCGAGCTTGGCCATTGCTCCCGCTCCGGCGGGTGCCTAGGGTGGCGTCACGGCAAGCGCGAGCGCCAGCTGGCATGAGGGAGGGCGGTGAGCCGCGATGTTCTACCACTTTCTGAAGTACGTCGTGCTCGGCCCGATCCTCAAGCTGCTCTTCCGGCCGTGGGTCGAGGGCGCGGAGAACCTCCCCAAGGAGGGCGCCGCCATCCTGGCGAGCAACCACCTGTCGTTCTCCGACTCGATCTTCCTGCCGCTGTCGGTGCCGCGGCGCATCACGTTCCTGGCCAAGGCCGACTACTTCGTCGGGCGCGGGCTCAAGGGCCGGTTGACGACCTGGTTCATGAAGGGCGCCGGCCAGGTGCCGATCGACCGCAGCGGCGGGCGCGCGAGCGAGGCGGCGCTGCGCAAGGCGCTGGAGATCCTCGGTGACGGTGACCTGCTGGGCATCTATCCGGAGGGCACCCGGTCTCCGGACGGGCGGCTCTACCGCGGCAAGACCGGCATCGCGCGGATGGCGCTCGAGGCCGGGGTGCCGGTGATCCCGGTCGCGATGATCGACACGTTCGATGTGCAGCCGCCGGGTCAGGTCATCCCCAAGATCCAGCGGATCGGCATCCGCATCGGCGAGCCGCTCGACTTCTCCCGCTACGAGGGGATGGAGGGCGACCGCTTCGTGCTGCGGTCGATCACCGACGAGATCATGTATGAGCTGATGCAGCTGTCGGGTCAGGAGTACGTCGACACCTACGCCACGAAGGCGAAGGAAGACATCGCGGACGCGCGGCAGGCCGCGCGCGAGGCGCTCGTGGCCGACGACCGGGCGCTCGTCGGCAGCCGCCGCGCCTCCTGACCCGCCCCGCATCGCCCCGCCCCGCCCCGCCCCCTCTCCCGGAAACGATCATGGGACTGTGGCAACGACACGCGGGCGTGCCGGTCGACGAGCCCATGATCGTTTACGGAGGAGGGGGCTAGATGCGGGCCCAGGCCTTGCTGCGCGTGACGGCCTGCTGCCAGCGCGCGTACGACGCATCGTCGCGAGCCGCCGGCTCGAAGCGGCGGTCCAGTCGCCACGTGTCGGCGAGCTCGTCGGTCGAGGCCCACACGCCCGTGGCCAGTCCGGCCAGGAAGGCGGCGCCCAATGCGGTGGTTTCCGCGACTTGCGGACGGCGTACCGGCACCTGCAGCTGGTCGGCCTGAAGCTGGCAGAGCAGGTCGTTGGCCGACGCGCCCCCGTCGACGGAGAGCTCGGGCAGGTCGACGGCGGCGTCGCGGGTCATGACATCTACGACGTCGCGCACCTCGAACGCGATCGCCTCCAGCGCGGCCCGGACGAGGTGTGCGCGGGTCGTGCCGCGGGTGAGGCCGAGGATCGCGCCGCGGGCGTCCGGGTCCCAGTGCGGCGCGCCGAGACCGGTGAGCGCCGGGACGAACACGACGCCGCCGGTGTCATCGACGGTGCGGGCGAGAGCGTCGGTCTCGGCGGCGGTGTCGATGATGCGAAGGCCGTCGCGCAGCCACTGGATCGCGGCGCCGGTGACGAAGATCGCGCCCTCGAGGGCGTAGACGAGTCCGCTTCCCAGGTCCCACGCGACCGTGGTCAGCAGTCCCGCATCGGAGCGGACCGCGGTGTCGCCGGTGTTGACGAGGACGAACGAGCCCGTGCCGTAGGTGCACTTGCTGGTGCCCGGCGCGAAGCAGGCCTGGCCGAACAGCGCGGCCTGCTGGTCACCGGCGATCCCGGCGATCGGCAGGTCGAGACCGAGGAACGCGTCGGGACTTGTCCGGCCGAAGTCGCCGGACGACGGACGGACCTCCGGCAGCGCGTCGGCCGGCACCCGCAGGAGTTCGCAGAGCTCGTCGCTCCACCCGCCTCGCTCGATGTCGTAGAGAAGCGTGCGGCTGGCGTTGGACGGGTCAGTCGCGTGGACGCGACCGCCGGTGAGCCGGGCGACGAGGTAGGAGTCGACGGTGCCGACGACGACGTCGCCGGACTGGACCTTCGACCAGCTGTCGTGGTCGTGCTCGGCGAGCCACGACAGCTTGGTGCCGGTGAAGTAGGGGTCGAGCCGAAGCCCGGTCAGCTCGGCCACGCGCGGCTCGTGACCGGCGTCGCGGAGCCGCTCGCAGATGTCCGTCGTACGACGGTCCTGCCAGACGATCGCGCGCCGCGGCGCCGCCAGGCTGTGGCGGTTCCAGAGGACGGCGGTCTCGCGCTGGTTGGTGATGCCGATCGCGGTGGGCGGCTCGATGCCGGGGGTTGCGAGCGCTTGCCGGACGGCGGACAGCGTGGCCTGCCAGATCTGTTCCGGCTCATGCTCGACCCAGCCGGGTCGCGGGAAGTGCTGCGCGAACTCTTCGTAGCCGCGGGTGGCGATGCGGCCGTCCGGCGTGACGATCAGTGCAGTGACGCCCGTCGTACCGGCGTCGATGGCGAGAACACTCATGGGGTCATGAGTTGAGGCGCAGCTGGTCGAGAACCGGCGCGTCGATGTGGCCCGGGAGCATCCGCTCCTCGTAGTTCTCGACGGCCGCCCAGTCGGCGAGAGCCTTGTCGAGGTCGGCGGACGTAGTGCCCGCAGCGGGGTGACCGATCCTGGCAAGTCGGTCGCGGACCTCGGCCGCGACGGCGCCTTCGAGCCGGATCGCGTCGGCGGGGTCGGGCTTGCCGAAGTAGATGTCGTGCAGGTCGGCCAGCCGCACGAGCTCGGGGATCGGGCGCAGGTGGTCGTCGACGCGAAGGTCGACGAGGACGTCGTTGCCACCGCCGTAGCCGCCGCCGGGTGTCACGACGAGTACGGCGGCGCTTTGGCGGCCGCGCTTGTCACCGCCGACTTCGTCACCGGCTGCGAGTGCGAGCAGCAGCCGCCGGACGAGCGGAGCGGCCGAGTCGGTCGCGAGCCACGCGCGGCGCATCGCCTCGACGACGTCGGGGCCGGTGTGGATGTTGCCCTGGATCGCGTAGCCGCAGCCGTCGACGGCGCCGGCTACGCCGCCGGCCCAGTCATGACAATCGGCGCCGGTGTAGGTCGCCGCTCCGCCCCTGGCGTCGACGAATCCGGCCTGGCGTTGCGCGCGCAGCTCGTCGGCGGCCGTGAGGGCGTCGAGGGTGTCCTGCGCCGACCTGCCGTCGCGCAACATGCGCAGTCCGTCGGGCCGGTAGGCGAGGTTGGCATGGGACTGCGTCGCGATGGCGCCGACGCCCGCGGCGGCGGCCGGCACGGCGGCGCCGACGGCGAGGAACTTGCTTGCCACCGCTACGCCCCAGGCGGTTCCGTCGGTGGCCACGATCGAGAAGGTCACGGTGCTGGAGCCTAATCACCATGCGTGGCATGCATGACTTATGCGCGATACGCATAGGTGAGACGACCCCCTAGGCTCCCCGTCATGCGCATCGGGGTGTTGACCGGCGGTGGCGATTGTCCGGGTTTGAACGCAGTGATCCGCGCCATCGTCCGCAAGGGCATCAGCGTCTACGGGCACGAGTTCGTCGGCTTTCGCGACGGCTGGAAGGGTCCGCTCGAGAGCATGACGATGCCGCTCGACATCTCGACGACGCGTGGCATCCTGCCGCGCGGTGGAACGATCCTCGGCTCGTCGCGAACCAACCCTTTGAAGGTCGAAGGGGGTGTCGAGCAGATCACATCGAACCTCGCCGGCCTCGGCGTAGACGCGCTGGTGGCGATCGGCGGCGAGGACACGTTGGGCGTCGCGACCGCGCTGGCCGCCGGCGGGCTGCCTGTCGTCGGCGTACCGAAAACCATCGACAACGACCTCGGCGCGACGGACTACACCTTCGGCTTCGACACGGCGGTGCAGATCGCGGTCGACGCGATCGACCGGTTGCACACGACGGCGGAGTCGCACCACCGGGTGCTCATCGTCGAGGTGATGGGTCGGCACGCGGGGTGGATCGCGTTGCACTCCGGGCTGGCCGGTGGGGCGAACGTGATCCTGATCCCGGAGCGGCCGTTCGACATCGAGCAGGTGTGCGCCTTCATCGAGCATCGGTTCGCGTCGCACTACTCGCCGATCGTCGTCGTGGCCGAGGGCGCGTTGCCGAAGGAGGGCACGATGCAGCTTGCGGCGGGGGAGGTCGACGCGTTCGGGCACGTGCGGCTCGGCGGCATCGGGCAGGTGCTGGCAAGTGAGATCGAGTCGCGCACCGGCAAGGAGGCCCGCGCGACGGTGCTCGGTCACGTGCAACGCGGCGGTACGCCGACGGCGTTCGACCGGGTGCTGGCGACGCGGTTCGGCCTGCACGCGATCGACGCCGTACATGAGGGGCAGAGCGGCGTGATGGTCGCGCTGCGCGGCACCGAGATCGTCCGGGTGCCGCTGCAGGACGCGACCGCGGAGCTCAAGACCGTGCCGCTGGAGCGCTACACGGAAGTCGAAGTCTTCTTCGGCTAACCCCCTCCCGCTTCCACTTCGAAGGGCTCCCGACCACGACACGCCGTGAAAGGCTCCCAAATCCGGTCGGGAGCCCTCCGAAGTCGAGCCGGATGTCCACAACTTGCA
>JAVEEE010000017.1 GCA_030840615.1 Frankiaceae bacterium
ACAGCGTTGAGAGCTGCGTGCGAGCGTCGGCATCCGTTGACGCTGCGCTGGGTCTCCGCATTCACCGGGACGGTTCCTGCAGAAACGCGTCGATCAGCTGGGCCAGCCGCTCCGGGTTGTCGATGCAGCTGTAGCAGGAGCTGTCGGGGATGGTCTCCAGTCGCGCACCCGGAATGCTCGCGGCCAGTCGCTCGCCGTAGCTCATCGGAAACGCCCTGCTCTTCTCACTCCACGCGACCAACACGGGCACGTCGACGGAGGACAACCGATCGACCACCTCGAGGGTGTAGCGCTTGTCGACCGAGCGCAGGAATGCCGCCGCATCTGCGCGCACCGCGGCGTCGTTGATCAGCGCGTCGGTCCACCGCCGGGCCTGGGCGTCCGTGATGCCCCGCGACGTGAGCAGCCCGAACCCCGCCGGCGAGTTGCGCAACAACCGGACGCGTGCCGCCCGTCCGACCAGCCGCAGCAATCGCGGTGCGTGCCCGGCCCACTGCAGTGGCCGGAACATCGGCGGGAAGAAGTAGTCGAACGCGTCGCCGCTGGTCAGCACCGCCCGGCCGATCACACCCGGATGGTCAGCGAGCACGAGCTGGACGAGAGCAGTCGCCGTGTCGTTGGAGACAACGGTCGCAGGCGTCGGGGCGAGCACCGGCAGGAGATCGGCGATGATCCGTGCGACACCTGGTGGAGTCAGGTCCGTGCCGGGACGCATCGCTTCGTGGTGAGCCCCGAGCGGCAAGGTCGGCGCGATGCAGCGGTAGCCGCGGGACGCGAGCAGTGCAACCAGCGGGTCCCAGAGCTCGGCGCCGACGAGGGCCCCGTGCAGCAGGACGATCGGCCGGCCGGCTCCCGTTTCCGTGACCTCGAAACGGCCGGCCGCGGTTTCGACGACGCGAGCGGCGATGGTGGACACGCCGCGACCCTAACGACCTTCGCGTCGCCGGGTCAGTTGGCAGTCAGTTGACCAGTGGTGGTGTCACCCGCCGGATGACGGTGGGGATGTCGAACAGGTCCGTCTTCGAGACGCAGGCGCTCACTCCCAGCTCGGCGGCCTCCCGCTCGAGGTCAAGGTCGATGTAGGCGGTGCAGAGGATGACCGTCGGCTGGGGACGATGCTCAAGGATACGAGCGGCCGCCTGCATCCCGTCGAGATGTGGCATCCGCACATCGATGACCACGACCTCGGGCGAGAGGTCGTCAACGGCGGCAACCGCCTGGATGCCGTCCTCGGCCTCGCCGACCACGCAGACGCCGGCGTGTTCCGTCTCGATCGCAAGCCGCATCACCATCCGGATGTCCGGCTCGTCGTCGACCAGCAGCGCGCGGATGTCCGGACGGTCGGTCACGCTTGGACGGTACGCCTATGAACGCCGATCCGGTCCAATTCAGCTCGACAGACGAACACGTGTTGTGGGTCCGCGACGAGGTCTGAGAGAGAGTGACCGAATGAAGCCGGCAGCCCTCGAGGATGCGGCGTTGCTCGCCCGGGTCGCCGAGGGTGACGAAGCCGCGATCGAGAGCATCTACGAGCGCTACGGCGGCGCCTGTTTCGCGCTCGCCCGGCGGATCCTCAACGACACCCAGCTGGCCGAGGACGTCGTCCAGCAGGTCTTCCTCGCGATGTGGCAGGGCAGCGGTTACGACTCGCGGCGCGGTGCGGTCAGCACCTGGCTGCTGTCCGTGACCCATCACAAGGCCGTCGACGCCGTACGACGGGAAGGAACCCGGCGCAAGCGACTGGCCGGCGAGCAGGCGCTGCTGGAGATCGCGGCTGCGGGACCAGGGCCGGACGACGAAGTGTGGGCCCACCTGCGCGCCCAGCGGACGCGGGACGCGCTGCGCGTGCTGCCCGCCGAGCAGCGCGAGGTCGTTCTGCTCGCCTACTACGGTGGCTACACGCAACGCGAGATCGCAGACCTGACGGGCCTGCCGCTCGGCACGGTCAAGAGCCGCACCCTCACGGCGCTGCGCCGGCTGCGGGAACAGCTCGGCGGCATATCGGAGACCCGACCCGAGGAAGGGCGGCCGGCGTGACCACCCACCGGGACGCGGAACACGAGCCCTGGGAAGAGCTCGCGGCCGGCTACGCGCTGCACGCGCTGGAGCCGGACGAGGAGATGACGTTCAGCGCCCACCTCGAAACCTGTGCCCGCTGCCGAGAGGTGCTCGACGAGCATGCTCTGGTCGCCGCGCAGCTCGGTGCGCTTGCCCAGGACTCCGACGCGCACGCGCCGAGCTGGCGCAGCATCCGGTCGGGCATCGTTGCGCCCGACGCCGAAGGGCCCGCCGTGTCACCGCCCGCGATCGCATCGCTCGAGGAGCAGCGAGCAGTGCGCCGGCGGCAGCCGCGGTTGCTCGCCGCAGCGGCAGGCGTGGCACTGCTCACGGGGGCCGCCCTCGCGGTCTGGCAGTTCTCCGGCAGCAGTCCGCAGTCCGGTGCGGCGGCCGCGATCGCGAGCTGCCACGACACGCCGGCTTGTCACGTCATCGGACTGGACGGCAAGGCCGTGGTGCTCGCCGACGGCGACCAGGCGCGCGTCATCTCGCGTGGCCTGCCGGCGCGATCAACCGGTCACGTCTACGCCCTGTGGCAGATGCCCACGCACGGCCGTCCCGTGCTCCTGACGGTCCTCGACTCACTGAGCGAAGCCGAGGCGAGCCCACCGGCGGGTCTTGTCCTTCCCTACAGGGACACCTCGGCGTTCGCCCTCAGTGTCGAGCCGGCCGGCGCCCGGCCGAGCCAGCCGACTCAGGTCGTTGCAGTGGGCAACGCGACGGCCTGAGTGAACCTTCAGGGTGCGGTGGCCATCGTCACCGGGGCTGGTCGCGGGATCGGCGCCGCCACGGCTCATGCGTTGGCGGACCGCGGGGCACGGGTGGTCGCTGTCGGATCCGATGAGGCCGAGCTCGTCCCGACGGCGGATGCGATCGGCGCACATCCGTTGGTGGCCGACGTCCGCGACCCGCAGCACGCGCAGCGCGTCATCGAAACGACGCTGGAGCTGTTCGGCCACGTCGACGTCGTCGTCGCCAACGCCGGCCTCGGTCATGCCGGCGACTTCGCCACCATGTCTCCCGAGCGCATCGATGACCTGATCGCCGTCAACGTTCGGGCACCGATGCTGCTCGCCCGCGCGGCCCTGCCGCAGATGATCATCCGCGAAAGCGGAGCCCTGATCTTCATCTCCTCCGTCGCGGGTGGGCTGCTGGTGCCGAGGGAGGCGGTCTACTCGGCGACCAAGGCGGCCGTCGAGGCGTTCGCTGAACCGTTGCGCGAGGAACTCAGAGGCAGTGGGGTCACGGTGTCGACGGTCATGCCCGGCGTCGTCGCGACGTCGTTCTTCGAGGCTCGCGGTGAGCCCTACTCGCGGCGGTTCCCGCGACCCATCCCGCCGGAACGGGTCGCGGCCGCGGTGCTCCGCGCGGTCGAACGCGGCGTTCCTCGGATCGTCGTCCCGCGCTGGTTCGCCGTCCCGTTGCGGCTGCGCGGTGCCGTGCCCGCGATCTATCGCAGGCTTGCCCGCCGGTTCGGCTGAGAAGGACGACTGGCTGCGGTCAGCCGACCTGCCCGGCCATCGCAGGGTCGACCCGGACGACGCCGGCGAAGTTGGTCATGTAGACCGGCACGTACTCGACGTAGGCACCGGTGTGCGGAGCCACCAGCATCATGCCGTCACCTGCATAGATCGCGACGTGGTCGATGTTGCCGCGGTCGGTGGGGTCGTTGTGCCAGAACAGAAGGTCACCGGGTCGTGCGTCGGCGTAGTTGACGTGCGGTCCGGCGAACCATTGCTGTTGGGACACCCGCGGCATCCAGATGCCGGCCTGCGCGAACGACCACTGCACGAGACCGGAGCAGTCGAACGCGTTTGGTCCAGTCGCACCCCAGACGTAGGGCTTGCCGACTCGGCTTGCCGCGGCATGCAACATGTTGTTGATCTGCACGCGGGTGAGGAACTCGCCCGCGTCGCGGATGACGACGACGACGCGCAGCAACGAGACATGGGCTTGTGAGCCGGCGACGTCATGGACCGCGCGACGTATGGCGAGTGCATCGGCGTGCGGAGCGCTGACGACGACACCGGTGTTGCGGCGGAGACCGAGCTGCCCGGCCCGCTGGTCCGACACGACCGCGTCGACGCCGGACATCCCCACCGAAGCGAAGGCACCGACTCGCATCGGCACGCGTTGCGCGGCGCGAACCGGCACTGTCGCACCGAGTGGCAGGCCGGCCTGGTGACCCATGTCGAACGACGCAGTCATCTCGCCGCGCGCGATGCTCTGCCAGAGCGGCTGAGAGCGCGCGGTCAGCCGCGGGGTCCACGGCCGGAACCGGGCGGGGTCGACGCCGAGGACGAGGGCCCGATGTCCGTCGATCTTGGCCCGACCGGCCGAGACCGTCTGGGTGGCGTGGACGCCGCTGACGTGGCGGATCGCCCGCAGCTTGCGCGCGGACAGTGGTGAGCGCGTGGTGACGAGGACGGTGGCTTCGACGATGCCGTGCGGCCTGGGCACCCGGACTTGCGCGGGCGTGACGTCGGCCGATGAGCGGGCGGTGACGCCGGGTGCGGGGGCGGCGGGCGCCGGCGCGGCGGGCAGCTCGAGGTGAGAGGCGGCGAGCGGCCGGGGCTGCGGCTGTGGCGTCGCGTGGTGGCCGCGCATGGTGACGGCTCCGGCACCGGTCGCGGCGGTCAGGACGATGGCCAGGGTGATGCCCAGCGGAGTCGCGGTCCGGGCGCGGGGGGCGAGCGACCTCAGCCGTTCGTGCACCTCGCCACTCCCTTCGGTCGGCCCCGTTCAGTTCAACGACGCTCCGCGCCGTCGGTGACGCGCGCGTCACCCGCCCGTCGGCCAGGCATCACCGCTATGTATCGGTTCGGGCGATCTCGTCCTGGATGGTCAGGGTTCGTCCATGGTGCCATGCCCGGCCGAGCCGGGTCAGCCCGCCAGCGCCCCAGCGGCCACCTTGAGGTCGGCCACGAGCCCGGCGTAGGCGGCGTCCCGGTCGTCGGCCCGGAGCACGGCCGACGGGTGGATCGTGGCGACGGCGTAGGCCGAGCCACTCGCTTCCTCCTCGTCGCGGCTGAAGTCCTCCGGGTTGGCCGCGGCGGCCGGCCACGGCAGCAGCAGGCCCCGCGACTTCGTCACCCGGAACGACGGTCCGAACAGCGCCTTGCCGGCCGTCGCGCCGAGCGCAACCACGACCTCGGGGTCCAGCAACGCGAACTCCGCGACCAGCCACGGACGGCACGCTCCGACGTCGTGGCTGTCCGGCGTCGCGTGGATGCGCCGCTTGCCACCGGCGGCGGGTGTGAACTTGAAGTGCTTCACCGCGTTGGTCGTGTAGGTCTGGTCCGGGTCGAGGCCGGCCTCCGCAACCGCGCGGTCGAGCAGCTTGCCGGCCGGCCCCACGAAGGGCTCGCCCCGGCGGTCCTCGACGTCACCGGGCTGCTCACCGACGAGAACGAGCCGGGCACTCGCCGGGCCCTTCCCGAACACCGTCTGCGTGGCGTTCTCGTAGAGCAGGCAGCCCCGGCAGGTCTTCGACGCCGCGCGCAGTGCCTCGAGGTCGACCCCCGCGGGCACGAACTCAGCTGCCGACACAAGGGCACCGTATCCACCGAGCCCGGCTACGAGCAGGCCCCTTGCCCGCACTCGGCGCGGTCCTGGATCATGCAAGCGGTGACCGCGCTTCGCCCCGCACCGGCCGGCAGCCCGCCGATGGCCAGCGGCCCGGCGACCCTGGTCGCGGCGTTGGCCGGGGCGGCGGTCGCGCTGGTGGCGACGACGGCACTGCTGGCCACGGACGTCGGCCTCTACGCCGTTGACGGCGCCGCACTCGGCAGCGGGCTGGCGTCGGCCGGGCTTGCGCTCTTCTTCGTGCTCCCCGGCGCCGCCGAGGTTCGCCCGGTGCTCCGTCGCGTGTTGCAGGTGCTGGTGACGACAGCATTCGCGGCCACCGCTCTCACAGTGCCGTTCGAGATCATGGCCGTCGACGCCCGTGGCCTGACCGGGCTCGGTGACGCGGTGGCGCGCGACCTGGTGCTGCGCAGCGACGACTTCGAGGCTGTTCTGGTGCGCTGCGTCGGGCTGGCCGCGGTGGCGCTCGGCGTCCGGGTCGTCGGACGTCGGCGCCTGACACTGCTACCGGCGATTTGTGGAGCCGTGATCGTCGCTGGTTCCTTCGTGTTCACCGGCCACGCCCGAACGAACGGACCTGGCGCCGTCGTCGTTGCCTGCGCACTCGCGCACGTCCTGGCCGCCGCCGCATGGTTCGGTGGCCTGGTCGGACTCACCTTGGCCTTACGAAGGGTCTCCGGCCCGCGAGCCGGAGAGCTTCTCGCGACGTTCGCGTCGTTGATGACGGGCATCGTCACGATGCTGTTTGCAGGCGGGCTCGGCCTGGCCTTTCTCTATCTCCCGTCGCCGGACGCGTTGCTCACCACGGCATACGGGCAGGTGCTGCTGGTCAAGCTGGCCGTCATAGGCGGCCTCGCGGTGCTGGCGGCCGCCAACCACCGCAGGCTGGTGCCACTCGCCGCGAAGGGCGGTGCCCGCGAGCTCCGCGTGCTTCGGATGAACGTCACAGTGGAACAGATCGGGCTGCTGGCCGTCGTCTTCATCACCGAAGTCCTCATGCGCCAGAACCCCGGAGGCTGAGCGATGCTCGCATGCTGGCGACGGCGGCTCGCCCCGGCTCTGGTCGTGGTGACGGCGGCGGGCCTGGTCGCGACCGGTGCCGATCTCGCCTGGGCACACGCCGAGGTCGTGTCGACCTATCCGTCGACCACCGGCGCGGTGCACGGCCGGCTCACCCATGTCGCCGTCCGGTTCGACGACAACGTGGACCTGGTGCCCGGCTCGCTGACGCTCGCCACCGACCTGGGCGTGTCCGTGAGCCTCGACCGGCCCAGGCTCGTGAGCGGCCGCGAGCTCCGCGCCGAGCTGCAGGACGAGGCTGGTCCCGGCAGCTACGTCGCCGGCTGGCGTATCCGGGCGGACGACGGACACATCGAAAGCGGCACGTTCGCCTTCCGGATCGCCGGCGCCGCGGGCGCCCCGGTCGCGGCCGGCCCCGCGCCGGCGCCGGCCCCGCCCGACCAGCCGCGCTGGCCGGTGCTCGTCGCGATCGCCCTCGCGCTGGCCGCCGGCTGCGGAGCGGCCCTCGTGGTCCAGCGCGGGCTGCGCGCACTGCGCGTCACCGACGTCCTCCCCGCTGCCACATCCGGCGACGATGAGTCACGCCGCACTCACGCAGAGTCAAAACACTGAACGCGCCACAAAAAGCCGTCAGATATTTCGTGCGCGTTTGGGCCTAAACCTCCCTTGCGGGCGCCATAACCTTGTCCGAAGCATCAAGACACGGGCAACCCAGCTCTGTCCCGGCCGCTCCACCTGCTCCGGGAGGACCTCGCATGGGCACGCATCGCACGCAGTTCCGGCCACTCCACCGCGCGATCCTGTGGGGCAGTGCCGCCGTCATCCTGGCCGGCACCGGGGCGGTGGGCGCCGCGACGGCCGCCCCGAGCCCGCATCGCTGGTTCACACCGGTGGCGACGCACGGGTCGTTCCTCCCGACGAGCGGGCCGCAGCGCACGGTGATCATCGGCGCCGACCACCATGTCTACGCACCACCGACCGGCACCCCTCCTTACCCGGACCCGGCGTTCCTGCAGCAGGTGCCGGGCGGCAAGTGCGTTGCGGAGAACCGCTACGAGACGGGCTACGTCGACAAGAACCGCTACGGCTCCTCGTGCAAGCGCATCAACTTCGCGTTCGGCCCGATCAACGTGCGGCCCGGCATGAACGACGCGATGATCCGCCCGACCGTCATCGAGCAACCGCGCTACGACGGCTACATCGTCCGGTTCAAGCCGGACCTCGTGCGTGCGACTGACGGCTCGACACCGCGGACCGAGCAGCTGCATCTGCACCACGCGACGTGGCTCAACCTCGGCAACTCCTACGGCGACGGGCCGTTCTTCGCCGCCGGCGAGGAGAAGACGATCGCCGACTTCCCGACGGGTTACGGCATGCACGTCGGCGCGCAGGATGCGTGGGGCCTGCTCTACATGGTTCACGACGCCGAGGCCAACCCGGACAACGTGTGGATCACCTACTCCATCGACTTCGTCGACAAGGCCGCCGGTGACAAGCTCGGCATCGCGCCGGTCAAGCCGCTGTGGCTCGACGTCCAGCGCCAGCCGATCTACAAGGGCGCGCCGAACACGGGCGCCAACCCTGTCTTCAACGTGCAGCGCGGCTTCGGCCACATGGACCCCATGACCCACACGCGGGTCTGCAAGTGGCCGGACGAGAACTGCTCCAACTTCGACGTCTACGGCAACTCGACGCCGCAGCAGGGCCGCAACGAGCAACGACTCAACGCGAGCATCGCGGGCGCCGACTACAAGGTGACCAAGGACATGGCCGGCACCCTGATCGGGCTGGGCGGTCACCTGCATCCCGGCGGGATCCGCGACGAGGTGAGTCTGGTCCGGCACGGCGTCCAGAAACCGATCTTCTACTCGGACTCGGTCAACTGGAACCATCAGAACCCGAAGCGCGCCGGCGCCCCACCGACGTCGTGGGACTTCTCCATGACCGTCACCGGCGCACCGCTCGGCTGGAAGGTCAAGGTCAAGCCGGGCGACACCATCCGCCTCAACGCGGTCTACGACGCTCAGCTGTCGTCCTGGTACGAGAACATGGGCATCGTCGTCGGTTACATCGCGCCGAAGGACCCCCACGGCGCGCCAGGTCTGGACGTCTTCGACAAGCACACGCGCATCGTCGACGGCTATCCGGACACCGCGCTCCTGCCCAAGGGTCCGTTCGTCTTCAACTACCGGCCGAAGGTGTGCCACCCCAGCCTGACCGGCAAGACCAAGGTGTTGTGCCTGCGCGGCCAGGTCACCCACGGCGCTAGGCCGGAGAGCACCGGAACAGTTCCGCCCTGCACGAAGGAATCGTGCCCTCCGTTGACGAAGAAGGTCGGTCCAATGGTGACCGACATCTACGCCGCAGGCTTCACCTACGGCCAGGCAGATCTGGGGGTCGTCGACGCGAGCGGCGTCCCGCAGGTCAAGCGGGGCACGACCGTGCGGTTCTGGAACCTCGACGAAGGCATGAACGTGTGGCACACGTTCACCGCATGCCAGCTTCCCTGCGACGGTCCGACAGGCATCAACTACCCGCTTGCGAACGGCGGCAACGGCAACCCGCATGACCCGATGAACTTCGAGTCGATGGAGCTCGGCTACGGGCTGATGTTCGACCCGACGAAATCGCAGGTCGGCGGCAGCAGCGACTACAACGGACAGTGGATGCAAAGCGGTGTCTCGTGGTCGTTCAAGCCGACGCGGGACGGCGTCTACTCGTTCTACTGCCGGGTGCACCCGGGCATGCGCGGCGTCTTCAAAGTGGTCGGCTGAGAGGGAGACAGGGCATCCATGAGCGAATGGGTCCGGCGCCACCTCGACAGATGGTCCACGCTCGATGAGCGGATGCCCGTCGACGTGCTCCCCGCCTCCAACGGGGAGTTCCTGCCGCCGCCGGCGACGGAGAAGCAACACCGCGTCATGGCGCTGCAGGACGAGACCGCCGAGGAGATGCGGCACCGGCTGGGCATGTCCCGCCGGACGTTCGTGCGCAGCGCGTCAGCGATCGGCGTGGGTTTCTGGGCAATCAACCAGGTCTACGGCGGGAAGTGGGGTCGCTACGTCGCCGGTGCGGGCATCGGGGATCCCGGCCCGATCGGCGACTCGGCGTGCGCACTGGAGTTTCCGGAGGCGCAGCTCAACAACCTGCCCGGCGAGTTCATCTTCGACGTGCAGACGCACCACGTCGACTCGGGCGGCACCTGGCGGGTGAACAACCCCGGCATCCACGCCGCGTTCATGGCGCTGTGGTCGCAGTCCGGACCGCTCGGCGGCGAGCCACACGTCGGCAAGGATGGCCACATCTACGGGTTCGGTAGTGGCGGTGAGGTCGACCCGATCGAGAACCTCTCCCGCTACCACTACCTCAAGACCATCTTCCTCGACTCTTCGACGAACATGACGGTGCTGTCCTGCGTCCCGTCCGAGGAGTCCCAGCAGCCGCTGCCGACGCCTGAGGCGCACGACAGCGTCAACATCATCAACCATCTCGCCGGCGACACGCCGCGCTCGGTGATGCATGCGTTCGTCATGCCCAACCGCGGGTCCTACGGCATCCAGCCCTACGCAAAGAGCCAGCGACCTATCTACCAGCAGGCCGAGTTCGACCTCATGGAGCAGCACACCCGTCAGTTCAAGGACGTGCTGCGCGGCTGGAAGGTCTACACCCCCTGGGGCGACGTGCCCTACGCGAGTGGGTGGTTCCTCGACGACGAGATCGGCATGGCGTTCATCGACCAGGTGCGCAAGATGACGAAGATCGGCGGTCCGCCGGTCATCGCCTGTCACAAGGGCTTCGCGCTCCCCGCATTCGACCACCGCGCCGCGTCGCCGCGTGACATCGGGCCGGCCGCCCGGCAGAACCACGACATCAACTTCGTCGTCTACCACTCCGGCTTCGACAGCGAGAAGCAGACGGCGTACGCCGGCGACAGCAAGGTCAACTCGGCCGACCGCGGAGTCGACTGCTTCATCAAGAGCCTGCGCGAGAACCACTGGGACGCCAGCCGGTTCGTGCCGCACGGCTTGGAACATGGCAACGTGCCCAACGTCTACGCCGAGATCGGGTCGACGATGGCGTCGGTCCTCGGCGACCCCGACCAGGCTGCTCACCTGCTCGGCAAGCTGATCAAGCACGTCGGGCCACGGCGGATCGCGTGGGGCACCGACAGCCTGTGGTTCGGCTCGCCGCAGCCGATCATCGCGGGCCTGCGATCGCTGCAGCTGACCGCGAAGGCCTGCGAGTTCTACAACTTGCCGCACGGTCTCGACGGCGACGCGTGGGACCCGAGGGTCAACGCGCTGGCGGCGGGCAGCTACAAGCATCCGCACGCGCATGTGGCGCACTGGCCGACCGACCACAAGGCCCACCCGGAACGCACGATCCGCAACCACATCTTCGGCCGCAACGCGGCGGTGGTCTACCGGGTCGACCCGGACGCGGCCCGCAAGCGCATCCACTGCGACGCCGTGCAGCGCATGCGCGACGCCTACCTGCTCAACCCGGCGACACCGAAGGAGACGCGGCCTTTCGCGACCAACCGCATGCCGGCCGGCCGCACACCTGAACAGGTCCTCGCCAACACCTGGCCCAACGCCCCGTTCACGCCGTGAGAGGGCAGCCGATGGCACGCTTCGTTCGCCTGCTGGCGGCCGTCGCTCTTGCGGCTGGAGTGGCAGCGGTGAGCCCGGCGTCTGCCGCACCGGTGAAGAGCTACCAGGCGCCTTTCAAGGTCGGCGCGACCGGTGGTGACCAGTTCAGCTATCACAGCGCCAACTCGAACGGCACCGTCACGGTGGCAAGGGTCTATCCCATCCCCGGTGTCATCAACTGCACGAAGGGTGGCCCCTACGCGCGGTTGACGGTGCAGCACAAAGCCACCCGGCAGGTCCGCAAGGTCGTCGTGTCCTACAGCTCTGCTGCCGTCGACAACTTCACGTTCCTGATGGTGGGTCTGCGCGATGGCCGCGGCCACTGGTACGGCACCAAGACGGTGCGCGGCTTCGTCGCGGGATCCGGCTCTGTGACCCTGCTCCCGGACCGGCAGGGCGGCTTCCCGCGGCCGCTGATCGTGGAGTTCGGCCTGCAGCAGTCCAGCGCCTGTCCCGACGCGGACGAGGGGACGATCCAGTTCACCAAGGTGCAGGTGTATTCGTGAGACGTCACCCGCGGAGGCTGACGATCGGCCTGGCCGGCGCCGCGCTCGTCGTACCTGCCTTGGTCGTCACCACGACCCAGGCGACGGCGGCCACCGGGCACTGCGCCCCGAGGCACCACGCGGGCGGTGAGTGGCGGTCCTACGGCCACGATCTCGCCAACACACGCTCGCAGCCGGCGGAGCACACGATCTCGCGCACGACCGCACCGACGCTGCACAAGGCGTTCGCCGTGTCGGCCGCCGACGGCGGAGGCGACGGCGATTTCACCGGGACGCCGATCGTCGCGGACGGCTGCCTGTTCCTCGCGTCGACGACCGGCTGGGTGTTCGCGGTCAACGCCGATACCGGCCAGAAGGTCTGGGCCACCCACGTCGACAAGGACGGTGCCGGCATCACGTCGTCGCCCTACGTCGGCGAAGGTCAGGTGTTCGTCGCCGTCGGCCGCACCAGCAAGCCCTACGTCGCGGCGCTGGACGAGCGAACCGGCGCGGTGCGCTGGCGGACGGTCACCGACTCCCAGTCGGGCGCCGACGCCTATGCCAGCCCCGTCGTCGTCGACGGCGTGCTGTTCGAGGGAGTCTCCGGGGGTTCCGCCGAGCTGTCCGACGAGAACGAGCGCTACGCGTTCCAGGGTGCTTACCTGCTGATCGAGACGCGCGGACGCCACGCCGGCCGCATCCTGCGCAAGGTCTTCACGGTGCAACGGCCGGACAAGAATGCGAAGCAGGGCGGTGCGACCGTCTGGTCGACTCCGGCGGTCGACACCCGGCACAAGTTCATCTACGTCGGCACCGGCAACCCGTTCCACCCGCAGACACGCGCCAGGCACGCCGACGCGATCCTGAAGATCGACGTCGACCGCGCAAGCCGGCATTTCGGCGACATCGTCGACTACTACGACGGCACGCCGGAGGAATACCAGACCTACACGGACAACACGCCGTGCGTCGACATCCCCGGCAACCCCGCGCCGTACTACCCGCAGGGCATCGGCGCGTGCGGTGACCTCGATCTCGACTTCGGCGCCTCGCCCAACCTCATCCGGGAGCCCAACGGGAAGCTGCTCGTCGGCGCCGGGCAGAAGTCGGGCGTCTACCACCTGGTCGACACCAAGACGATGAAGGGCAAGTGGAACACGCCGGTCGGGCCGCCAAGTGCGGTCGGCGGCATCGTCGGCTCGACGGCGTACGACGGCAAGTCGATCTACGGGCCGGTCACCGTCGGCGGTTATGCGTGGTCTCTCGACCGCGCCTCCGGCACCCCGCGCTGGGTCACACCATTCGGCGACGGGGCGCACTGGGGCAACCCCGTGTCGGTCGCCAACGGCGTCGTCTACAGCGTCGGGCTGACCGGGTTCCTCGACGCGTTCGACAGCGCCACCGGCGTACCACTGCTGCACCACTGGATGGGAGCCGACGTGGCCACCGGCGACCTGGCGGCGAGCTGGGGAGGAGTCAGCATCGCCCGCAACACCGTCTATGCGGCGATCGGCATGACGGGCCTGCCCAACGGCACCGTCGTCGCCTATCGGCCCGGACTGCCAGTGGGCGGAGCGAGCGCACACGAAGCTGCGGCTGCAGCGGCTGCACCGGGACTGACGGTCGTGTCCGGGCCACAGGCGCAGTCCTACGGCTACCTGACACCGGAGATCGTCATGCAGCGCGGCGGGACGCTGAAGTACGCCAACTTCGATGTGGTCCGCCACAACGTCGTGCAGGACGTGGCCGCCGACCACAAGTCGCTGCGGAAGAAAGCGAAGTGGTGCAGACAGTTCAAGCGCGGCAAGTGCCCGCTGTTCTGGTCGCCACTGATCGGGGTCACGCAGTCGACGACCGTGCTCGGCGTCTCGCATCTCAGGGCAGGGACCTACTCGTTCTACTGCACGCTGCATCCGGGCATGAAGGGCAAGCTGCTCGTCACCGGCTGACCCCCGACCCGTTGAGCGTCAGGGGACGGGATCGCGGGCGTCATACTTCGCGAACGACGGGTAGGCCGCGGCGAGGATCGCCACGCCGGCGATGCACGCAAGCCCGCCTGAGACCACCGAGACCTCCGACCCGAAGGCGCTGCCGACTGATCCGGCCTCGAAGTCGCCGAGCCGCGGTCCGCCGGTGACGACAACGATGAACACACCTTGCAGTCGACCGCGAAGCGCGTCCGGGGTCGCGACCTGCAGGATCGTGTTGCGGAAGATGGCGCTGACCATGTCGGCGGCACCTGCGACCGCGAGCAGCAGCAGCGCCAGCCACAGGATGCGGGTGAAGCCGAACAGCGCGATCGACCCGCCCCAGATGATGATCGAGACGAGCACAGCGAGACCTTGCCGGCGGACTCGGCCGGCCCACCCCGACGTCGCCGCGCCCAGCAGTGCACCGACCGACGGTGCGGCAGCCAGCAGACCCACCGTACCCGCGCCGCCGTGGAACCACATGGTGCCGATCGCGGGGAAGAGCGCTCGCGGCATGCCGAACACCATCGCGTTGATGTCGACGAGGAACGTCATCAGCAGGTTCTTGCGTGGCGCGAGGAAGCGCAGACCTTCCAGAACGGACGCCACACCGGCACGTTGACCACCACCTTCCGGTGGCATCGCGGGCAGCCGCCAGATCGCGTAGAGCACCGCGACGAACGACAACGCATCGAGCCCGTAGGCCCAGGAGAAACCCAACGTGCCGACGAGCAGACCGCCGAGCAACGGTCCCGTCGACAGGCCGGTGTTGAAACCGAGCTGGCCCAACGCGTTGGCGGCCGGCATCATCTCGCGCCGGACGAGGCGCGGCAGGATCGCGCCGCGCGCCGACGAGTCCACCGCGGAGAGCGCCCCCTGCGCGGCCGCGATGACGTAGAGCAGCCACACCTGGTCGAGATGCAGCGCCGCTTGCACGGTCAGCCCCGTGGTGAGCACCAGCAGACCGCTGCTGGTGATGAGCGTCAGCTTGCGCCGGTCCATCGCGTCGGCGATCGCGCCACCGAGCAATCCCATCGTGACGAGCGGCACGAGGACGACGAGGCCGACGAGACCAACAGCGAGCGAGGAGTGCGTCAGCCGGTAGACCTGGAACGGGATGGCGAACTGCGTGAGCTGCGTGCCGGTGAACGACACCGAGTAGCCGAACCACCAGCGTCGATAGTCCGCGCTCTCCCGCAATGGGGTGGTGTCGGCGACGATGCGGCGCCAGCGCGGCGTCCCGCTTGCAGCCTCCCCGCTCGCAATCTCCCCGGCCGCGTCTCCCTCCGCGTGCGTCACGGCTGGAGTCGTTCGACGCGCCAACCGTCGCCGTCGCGGCGATAGACGAGCCGGTCGTGCAGCCGATCGCGGCGACCCTGCCAGAACTCGATGGCCGCTGGTACGACGAGGAACCCGCCCCAGTGCGGCGGCCGCGGCACGTCCATCCCGCCGTACCTGATGTCGAGGTCTGCCACCCGCGCCTGCAGGGTGGCACGGTCGGCGACGACGGCTGACTGCTGGCTCGCCCACGCCGACAGCTGCGCGCCGCGGGGACGGCTCGCGAAGTAGGCGTCGGACTCCGCCGCGTCCATCTGCTCAGCCGATCCCTCGACCCGGACCTGCCGGCCCAGCGGGTGCCAAGGGAACAGGAGGCTGACCCGCGGGTTGGCCGAGAGCTGACGCCCCTTCAGCGACGTGTAGTTCGTGAAGAAGCCGAACCCGCGGTCGTCGGCAACCTTGCACAGCACGAGCCGGCTGCTGGGAGCGGCACCCTCGCCGACAGTGGAGACGACCATCGCGTTGGCCTCAGCCAGCGCAGCCGCTTCGGCGTCGGACATCCAGGCGCGGAAGAGCACCATCGGCTCGGCGGGCACGTCATCCTCGGCCAGCCCGACCGACTCGTAGTCGCGGCGCAGCCGAGCCAGGTCCACCTCGTCCATCGCCCCGATTTACTCACGCAGGCGTGCGTCGGGCGCGAGCGGCATCCCCCGTAGCAGTCCGCTACCCGTGGGTAAGACAATGACGGGGAGATCATCACAGAACCGAGGAGCCCCGGCATGGCGGACGAGACCATCTTCAAGCCCGGCCTGGAAGGCGTCGTCGCCTTCGAGACCGACATCGCCGAGCCGGACAAGGAAGGTTCCGCGCTCCGCTACCGGGGTATCGACATCGAGGAGCTCGCGGGAAGCGTTCCCTTCGAACGGGTCTGGGGCCTCGTCGTCAACGAGTCGCTCGCCGACGGGTTGCCGCTCCCGGCGCCTGACGTCCGGCCGGTCGTCAACAGCGGCGATGCGCGCGTCGACCTCCAGGCCACGCTGCCGGCCCTGGCCTCGCAGTGGGGCCTGAAGCAGCTCGTGGACATCGACGCAGCCCAGGCGCGACGGGATCTGGCTCAGCTCTCCTCCGCGGCCCTGTCGATCGTCGCGCAATCCCTCCGCGGCTCCGAGCCCACGGTGCCCGCGAGCGAGGTCGCCAAAGGGAATACCGCGGCCGAGCAGTTCTTGATCCGCTGGCGCGGCGAGGCGGATCCCGCGCATGCGAAAGCCCTCGACGTGTACTGGGTTTCCGCCGCCGAGCACGGCATGAACGCGTCGACGTTCACCGCGCGGGTCATCGCCTCGACCGGCGCGGACGTCGCGGCCTGCCTGTCCGGTGCGGTCGGCGCGATGAGCGGGCCGCTGCACGGTGGCGCCCCGTCGCGGGTGCTGCACATGCTCGACGGCGTCGAGAAGACGGGTGACGCCTCGGCGTACGTGAAGGACGTGCTCGACCGCGGCGAGCGGCTGATGGGCTTCGGGCACCGCGTCTACCGGGCCGAGGACCCCCGCGCCCGCGTCCTGCGGCGCACGGCCCGCGAGCTCGGGGCGCCCCGCTACGAGGTCGCCGCCGCACTGGAGAAGGCGGCCCTCGAGGAGCTGCGCTCCCGCCGTCCCGACCGGGTGCTCGAGACCAACGTGGAGTTCTGGGCCGCTGTGATGCTCGACTTCGCCGAGGTGCCCCCGCAGATGTTCACCCCGATGTTCACCTGCGCCCGCACCGCCGGGTGGTCGGCGCACATCCTCGAGCAGAAGCGCACCGGCCGGCAGATCCGTCCCTCTGCGCGGTACATCGGCGAGGGCCCGCGGATGCCCGACCAGGTCGCCGGCTGGGGCGCCTGAACCAGGGCGAGGCTCCAGCGAAACGGCTGCGTCCGGGGTGCGGGCAGCGAGACGGCCGGCGGGGATGCTCGCCTAGATTGGTCGGGTGAACGACACCTCGACGATCGTCATCCCCGACGCCCTCAAGCCGGGCGACGGCCGGTTCGGCTCCGGGCCCTCCAAGGTCCGCCCCGACGCGCTGGCGGCGCTGGCCGCGAGCGGGTCGTCGTACCTCGGCACCTCCCACCGGCAGAAGACCGTCAAGGACGTCGTACGCCGGGTGCGCACCGGGCTGGCCGAGCTGTTCGGCCTCCCGCAGGGTTACGAGGTGGTCCGCAACGGCTTCGTCGAGGGACGGCACCACGGGTCGCTGGTGATCCTCGACGCGGAGGGCGACGTCAGCCGGTCCGTCGGCGCGCCGGAGGCGGCCATGCTGCCGCGCTCGTGCGCCAAGCCGCTGCAGGCGGTGGGAAT
>JAVEEE010000048.1 GCA_030840615.1 Frankiaceae bacterium
GGAGACGGTCACGGCAGCGTCTGAACCTCCACCGACAGGACAGCGGGAAGGTCGCGCACGATCGGTGCCCACGTGTCGCCGGCGTCGGGTGAGCAGTAGACCTGACCGCCGCTGGTGCCGAAGTAGACGCCGCATTCGTCGAGTGAGTCGACGGCCATCGCGTCGCGCAAGACGTTGACGTAGCAGTTCTGCTGCGGCAGCCCGTTCGTCATCGGCTCCCTCTCGTTGCCGCCGGTGCGGCTGCGGTAGACGCGCAGCTTGCCGTCGGGAACGTAGTGCTCGGAGTCGCTCTTGATCGGTACGACGTAGATGGTCTCCGGCTCGTGCGCGTGCACGTCGATCGGGAAACCGAAGTCGGTCGGCAGGTTGCCGCCGATGTCATACCAGTTGTCGCCGGCGTCGTCGCTGCGCATGACGTCCCAGTGCTTCTGCATGAACAACGTCTGCGGGTTGGACGGGTGCAGCGCGATGCGGTGCACGCAGTGGCCGACCTCCGCCTCCTGCTGCGGGATCTCGCCGGACTTGAGCCCCCGGTTGATCGGCTGCCACGTCTTGCCGCCGTCGTCGGTGCGGAACGCGCCGGCCGCGGAGATCGCGATGAACATCCGCTCGGGGTTCGTCGGGTCGAGGAGGATCGTGTGCAGGCACATGCCGCCGGCGCCGGGTTGCCAGTGCGGGCCGGAGCCGTGCTCGCGCAGTCCCGGCAGTTCCTGCCAAGAGCCGCCGCCGTCACTCGACCGGAACAGCGCCGCGTCCTCGACGCCGGCGAAGACGACGTCGGGATCGGTCAGTGAAGGCTCGAGGTGCCAGACGCGCGCGAACTCCCACGGGTGCGGCGTGCCGTCGTACCACTGGTGGGTGCCAGGTACGCCGTCGTAGGTGAAGTCCTTGCCCACCGGGCTCCAGGTCTTGCCGCCGTCGTCCGAGCGCTGGATCAGCTGACCGAACCAGCCCGTCGATTGCGACGCGAAGATGCGGTTCGGGTCGGCCGGGGAGCCCTTGAGGTGATACATCTCCCAGCCACCGAAGTGTGGCCCGTCCACTGTCCAGTCGGACCGCTTGCCGTCCGACGTCAGCACGAACGCGCCCTTGCGTGTCCCGACCAGCACTCGCACACCACTCATACGTCCAGCCTGCCTCTCGACGTGATCGTCCGCGGGCTTCGCCCCTTCACCGTACGACGACTGGCGGCGCCGGAACTCATCGCTGCCTGTCCGGCAATCTCCCCCGCGTCGTTCGGCAGGCGGTTCAGGGGCAGTTGCCCGAGAACGGGACCCCGGCGAAGCGCTCCTGCAGGAACGGCCCGGTCTTGGGCTCGAAGAACGCGCCGGCGGATTCGTGCGACGCGCCCTGGTATTCCTCGAACTGCACCGGCACACCCTGCCGGCAGTACGCGTCGGCCAGCGCCTGCACATCTGCGGCGTCCATGACGCCGTCGCCCCTGCCGTCGGAGTTGCCGACGCCCATCAACAGCGGCGCGCGCGGGTGACCGGGTGCCGTGCCCATCGTCTGCTCGCGCAGGATGCGCGCGAGTGCCGGGACGCGGGGCCAGTCGCGGTAGTGCGGTTTGAGCAGCTTGCGCACGGTCAGGCCCGGGTAGCGGCCGAACAGGTCCGGGAGACACTCCCCGGACTCCTGGCGCACCACCTTTGCGCCGTACGGCGACAGGTACCTGCCGAGATCGAGGTGGTAGGCGCGGGCCAGACCGAGCAACATGCCGGGGATCGCGGCCGAGTAGACGTCGGTGCCGTCGGCGTAAGCGAAGAGATGGAAGTAGTTGACCGGAACTCCACCTTCGGCGACACCGACGATGTCGAGCTCGGGCGCGTACGACGGGGCCAGCTCGCTCGCCCAGTCCGCCGCGACTGCGCCGCCGGAGTAGCCGGACAGCCCGACCTGGGCGGTGGGCGTGTGCAGGTAGGACTCGGTGGCGCGGATCGCGTCCAGGGCGCCGTAGCCGGACTCGTGCCCGGCCATCCAGTCCAGGTTGGTGCCTTCGAAGTCCGGGATCGTGACGACGAAACCCTGGCTGAGATACCAGGAGACGAGCAGCTCCTCTTCTTCTGCCTCCTGCTCCGCCGCGCCGCCGGCGTTGCCGCCGGACAACGTGTAGCTCGGGTCGCACTTCGCACCGAGACCGTCGTAGAAGCTGAGGTAGCCGACGATGTTCGTCTGCGCGCGAGGCAACTGCGCCGGTGCGAGCAGGGTGGTGACCGTAACCGTCGGCTGGCCGAGCTGACCGGTGGTGCGATACAGCAGCTGCTCGGCCCGTATCGGAGTCGACATCGGGCCGAATGCGAGCCTCGTGCTCCGCTTCTTCACCACCGTGCCCGGCGGAACATCGGCGAGGGGCCTCGCACCCGAGTAGGTGTAGAACGCGTCGTGGTCCGGGCGCGTCGGGCTGTTGGCTCGAGCGCTGGGCACGACCACGACCAGTGCGACGAGCGCCGGTATCAGCAGCAGACGCGGGATCAGCACCGCTCCGATGATCCCGGCTCGCCCGCCCGGCATCCAGGGACGTTCAGTCGCCGTACGTCGACACGAGCTCGTCGCCGAGCCGGGCCAGGTGGACGCGCGCCTCGGGCGGCCCGGTCACCTCGATCTGGTTGCCGAAGCCGGCGAGCTGCCCGGCCACCTGCTCGACGTGGTGACCACCGATCGTCACCGCGACCCGGCCGCGCGGGCAGTCGAGCGGCTGCGGGCTGGTCTCGACCAGCTGACGATCGAAGATCCAGCGCAGGATCGGCAGGATGTCGAGCTCGACGAACGCCTCGACGCGGTACGGCGTCCGCAGCGCGTCGACATCGGCCACGATGTCGCGCCAGGTCGCCTCCAGGTCGAAGCCCGGCGGCCGCTCCGCGGGCTCGCCGGTGCGTTCGACCGATTGCACCCGCCCGACGCGGAAAGTCCGCAGACCTGCGTCGGTGCCGGCGACGAGGTACCAGACCGTGCCTTTCATCGCGAGACCAAGTGGGTGCACGGTGCGAGCCGTCACGTTGCCACTGCGGTCGGCGTATCCCAGCTGCACCTGCTCGCCGGCGGCGACGGCATCCTGCAGCGGGTCGAGCATCGGCGGCCGGTATGGGCGCCGGCTCCGGCCCCAGCCGCCGGGGTCGACAACCACCGACGAAGCGACCGTCTCGGCGCCGGCGCGGAACGGCTCCGGCAAGGCGCGGATCAGCTTGCGCAGCGCCGCCTTCAGCTCCGGGGTAGCGGCCGCCGCCGGGCCCGCGACGGTGAACAGCGCCCGAACCTCCTCGGCGTTGAGCCCCGACAGGTCGGTTCGGGCGCCGCCGACGAGGGCCCATCCACCGCCACGGCCGGGTTGCGCGTAGACCGGGATGCCGGCCGCGGACAGCGCGTCGAGGTCGCGGCGCGCGGTGCGTTCCGACACCTCGAGCTCGGCGGCGACCTCTGCTGCCGTGACCCGCGTGCGCGCCTGCAGCAGCAACAGCGTCGCCACCAACCGGTCAGCCCGCATGCCGCGATCATCTCCCGAAAAGCGGTCAGAGGTTGGCCACTTTGACTGGCAATGTCACCCGCAGCAACCGCACATCGAAGGAGCCTCAATGCCCGGAATGCCAGCGCCACCGTGGTTGCAGCCGTGGCAGCCCGCCGGCGAGCGATGACTTCGACCCGGCCGCGACGTCAGAAGAACGGACCAGTTGATGCGAAG
>JAVEEE010000049.1 GCA_030840615.1 Frankiaceae bacterium
CATGGACGTCGTCACCGCCGAGCAGGCCAAGATCGCCGAGGACGCCGGGGCGGTCGCGGTGATGGCGCTCGAGCGGGTGCCGGCCGACATCCGGGCCGAGGGCGGCGTGTCGCGGATGAGCGACCCCGACATGATCGACGGCATCATCGAGGCCGTCTCGATCCCGGTGATGGCCAAGTGCCGGATCGGTCACTTCGCAGAAGCGCAGGTGCTGCAGGCGCTGGGCGTCGACTATGTCGACGAGTCCGAGGTGCTGACGCCGGCCGACTATGCGCACCACGTCGACAAGTGGGGGTTCACGGTGCCCTTCGTCTGTGGCGCGACGAATCTCGGTGAGGCGTTGCGTCGACTCGCCGAAGGCGCGGCGATGATCCGCTCGAAGGGCGAGGCCGGCACCGGCGACGTGTCCAACGCCGTCACACACATGCGGGCCATTCGCGGAGAGCTTGCCCGACTGCACTCGCTGTCGCCCGACGAGCTCTACGTCGCGGCCAAGGAGATGCAGGCGCCCTACGACCTCGTGCGTGAGGTCGCGGAGACCGGCACGCTGCCGGTCGTCCTCTTCACGGCCGGCGGCATCGCGACGCCGGCGGACGCAGCGATGATGATGCAGCTGGGTGCCGACGGTGTGTTCGTCGGCAGCGGCATCTTCAAGTCCGGTGACCCTGCCAAGCGCGCCCGGGCGATCGTCGAAGCGACCACGATGCACGATGACCCGGACGTCGTGGCCAAGGTGTCGCGCGGCCTCGGTGAGGCGATGGTCGGCATCACGGTCGACTCGTTGCCCGTCGACCATCGCTTGAGTCAGCGCGGTTGGTGAGATGAGCGCCCCTCGCGTCGGGGTGCTCGGGCTGCAGGGCGATGTCCGTGAGCACCTCGCGGCCTTGACCGGCGTCGGCGCAGACGCGGTGCGGGTCCGTCGCGGCATCGAGCTGGACCACGTCGACGCATTGGTGATTCCTGGCGGCGAGTCGACAACCATCGGCAAGCTGCTCGTGACGTTCGACCTGCTGGAGCCGCTGCAGAAGCGCGTGCGGGACGGGATGCCGGTCTTCGGCTCGTGCGCCGGCATGATCCTGCTGGCCGACCGCGTGCTCGACGGCACGGCCGACCAGGTCGGTGTCGGAGGGCTCGACATCACCGTGCGCCGCAATGCCTTCGGACGACAGGTCGAGTCATTCGAAGGCGATGTGGGCTTCGCCGGCCTCGACGAGCCCGTGCACGCCGTGTTCATCCGCGCACCGTGGGTCGAGGACTTCGGGCCCGACGTGCAACCACTCGCGCGCGTCGGCGACGGTCAGGCCGCCGGTAGGATCGTCGCGGTGCGGCAGGGGACGTTGCTGGCGACGTCGTTCCATCCCGAGCTCACCGGAGACCTGCGGGTCCACCAGCTTTTCGTGTCGATGGTCAAGGAGCAGCTGCGTTGAGCGGCCATTCGAAGTGGGCGACGACCAAGCACAAGAAGGCCGTCGTGGACGCGCGCCGGGGCAAGCTGTTCGCGAAGCTCGTCAAGAACGTCGAGGTCGCGGCGCGAACCGGTGGTGCGGACCCTGCCGGCAACCCGACGCTCGCGGATGCGATCCAGAAGGCGAAGAGCAGCTCGGTGCCCAACGACAACATCGATCGCGCCGTACGACGCGGCGCCGGGCTCGATGCGGGCGGCGCGGACTACGAGTCGATCATGTATGAGGGTTATGGGCCCGGCGGTGTCGCCGTACTCGTCGAGTGTCTGACCGACAACCGCAACCGCGCTGCGTCCGATGTGCGTACCGCACTCACGCGCAACGGCGGGTCGCTCGCCGATCCCGGTTCGGTCTCCTACTTGTTCAACCGCAAGGGCGTGGTCCTGGTCCCGAAGGAACGGGAGGATGGCGCCACACAGACCGAGGACGACGTGCTCGGCGCCGTGCTCGATGCGGGCGCCGAGGAGGTCAACGACCTCGGCGACACTTTCGAGGTCATCTGCGAAGCCACGGACGTGCACCAGGTCCGAGCAGCGCTGGAACTGGCCGGCATCGGGGTCGAGTCGGCCGAGGTGTCGTTCCTTCCGTCGGTGTCGGTGCCCCTGGACGACGACACCGGGCGCAAGGTGCTGCGACTCGTCGACGCGCTCGAGGACTCAGACGACGTGCAGAACGTGTGGGCCAACTTCGACGTCTCCGACGAGGTCCTCGAGTCCGTCTGAGTGAAGCGCCTACGCGTCGTAGGCAGCTCGTCCCGACCAGGCCGAGTCACATCGCACAACCTCCGCGTGTCGTTCCCGCGGATCCGTCCCCTGGGTCGTAGCCTCCGAACAGGTGTTCGGACGGTGCGGTCAGGGCGGAAGCTCGAAGGGAGTGGGCGTGCGGGTGCTCGGCGTGGACCCGGGGCTGACCCGGTGCGGCCTCGGCGTGGTCGAGGGCTCGGCCGGACGGGCGCTGACGGCGATCGCCTACGACGTCGCCCGGACCCCGGCATCCGACGACATCGCGCAGCGGCTGCTCGCCCTGGAACGTCACGTCGACCTGTGGATCGCACGGCACCGGCCCGACGTCGTCGCTGTCGAGCGGGTGTTCTCCCAGCACAACGTGCGCACCGTGATGGGTACGGCGCAGGCCGCCGCGGTGGCGCTGACATGCGCGGCTCGCGCCGGAGTGCCGGTGGCCCTGCACACACCCAGCGAGGTCAAGGCCGCCGTGACCGGCAACGGGCGGGCCGACAAGGCGCAAGTCGGCGCCATGGTGACGCGGCTGCTTCGCCTCGGCACGCCGCCGACGCCTGCCGACACCGCGGACGCGCTGGCGCTGGCCATCTGCCACGTCTGGCGCGGCGGCATGCAGCAGCGACTCCAGGACGCGAAAGCCGCCCAGGCGGCCGACGCGATGTCGAGCCGGTTGACCCCGAAGGTGGTGACGCCGTGATCGCCAGCGTGGCCGGCACCGTCCTGGCCGTGACCACCGACGCCGTTGTCGTGGAGGTCGGCGGCGTCGGGTTGGCGCTGCAATGCGCGCCCGCCACCATCGGGGGAGTGCGCGTCGGCGAAACCGTGCGCCTCGCGACGAGCCTCGTCGTCCGCGAGGACTCGCTCACGCTGTTCGGCTTCGCCTCCGACGACGAGCGGGCCGTCTTCGAGACTCTCCAGTCCGTCACCGGTGTCGGGCCCCGCCTGGCCCAGGCCGTCCTCGCCGTACATTCCCCGGACGCCGTGCGAGCCGCCGTCGCCACCGACGACGTCGGTGCGCTGACGCTCGTGCCAGGTGTCGGCAAGAAGGGCGCCCAACGACTCGTGCTCGAGCTCAAGGACAAGCTCGGCGCCGGCACCGGCGCAAGCAACGTCCTGCGCCTGCCCGGTCAGCCCGGCGTCGGCGCGTGGCGCGAGCAGCTGCGGGCGGCTCTCATCGGACTCGGGTGGGTCGGTCGCGAGGTCGACGAGGCGCTGGCAGCCGTGGGTCCCGAGGCCGAGGCCGCCGTCGCGGTCGGCGACACGCCCGACGTCGCGTCGCTGCTGCGCACCAGCCTGCGGCTGTTGAGTCGCGCATGAGCAGCCTGGACGCCGGCGAGGTCCTGTCCCACGCCAATGAAACGGTGTCGCCTTACGCCGGCGACGAGGACAACGCCGTCGATGCCGCACTGCGGCCGAAGCGACTCGCCGAGTTCATCGGCCAGGAGCGCGTCCGCGAGCAGCTGTCGCTCGTGCTCGACGCCGCCGGACGCCGCGGCCGACCACCCGACCACGTTCTGCTGTCCGGGTCGCCCGGGCTCGGCAAGACGACGCTGGCGATGATCATCGCCAGCGAGATCGGCGCGCCGCTGCGGATCACTTCCGGTCCCGCTATCGAGCGAGCGGGTGATCTCGCGGCACTCCTCAGCACCCTCTCCGAAGGTGAGGTGCTGTTCCTCGACGAGATCCACCGGATGGCCCGGCCGGCCGAGGAGATGCTCTACGTCGCGATGGAGGACTTCCGCGTCGATGTCGTGGTCGGCAAGGGCCCGGGAGCCACCGCGATCCCTCTCGACGTCGCGCCGTTCACGCTCGTCGGTGCCACCACTCGCGCGGGGCTGCTGCCCGGTCCGCTGCGCGACCGGTTCGGCTTCGTCGCCCACCTCGACTTCTACGCCCCGGAGGAGCTCGAGCGGGTTCTCGTCCGCAGCGCGGCGTTGCTGGGCGTGCCGCTGGAGCCCGACGGCGCGCAGGAGATCTCCCGGCGTGCGCGCGGCACGCCGAGGATCGCCAACCGGCTGCTCCGCCGGGTGCGCGACTACGCCGAGGTGCGCGCTGACGGCGTGGTCAACCGGGCGGTGGCCCGGGCGGCGCTGCAGGTCTACGAGGTCGACGAGCTTGGTCTCGACCGGCTCGACCGGGCCGTGCTCGACGCGCTGATGCGCCGCTTCGGCGGGGGACCGGTCGGGCTCACCACGCTCGCCGTAGCCGTAGCCGAAGAACCTGAGACGGTCGAGGCCGTGTCGGAGCCATTCCTGGTCCGCGCCGGGCTGCTCGCGCGGACCCCACGCGGGCGGGTGGCGACAGCCGCGGCCTGGCAGCACCTCGGCCTCCGGCCGCCGACGCCCGCGGCCGCTGATGCCGCCCTGTTCGACCCCGATGACCTGGCCTGAGCCGTCAGAGCGGGCCTCGGAGCTCGGATTCAGGCCTCTCGCCGCGCGGGACCCTAGACTCGCCGCGTGCCTCTCAGCAGCCTCGTCTCTGACGTCCTCGCCGCCGGTAGCTCCGGGGGCAGCTCCGGCGGAGGCGGTGGAGGTGGAATCCTGTCGTTCCTGCCGCTGGTCCTCATCGTCTTCGTGGGCTACCTCCTGCTCGTGCGCCCCGCCCGCAACCGGCAGCGGAAGGCGCTGGAGAACCGCGCAGCGCTCGAGCCCGGGGCCGAGGTGACGACGACCGCCGGCCTGATCGCCACGGTGATCTCCGTCGACGACGATGTCGTCACCCTCGAGATCGCGCCGGGGGTGCAGAGCCGCTTCGTCAAGGGCGCCATCGCGCGGGTGCACACCGTCTACGAGCCGGAGTCCGACGAGCTGCCGGAGCCGGACGAGATGCCCACGCACGAGGACATGCCGACGCACGAGGACATCCCGGCGGAGAACGGCGGCCAGCCGGCTGCGGACACCGCCGGGGACCAAGTGTCGCTGGAGAAGCGCGACCAGGACCCGACCGACCGCTGACATAGCAAGGCTCGAGAGGTACGGCGCAGCGCCGTACAGGGAGGACACCGACCCACCGTGGCTGCATCGGGAGGCCCACGTCCGGGCCGCATGCTGGCGATCGTCGGCGCGGTCGTCGTAGCGCTTTATCTCGGCCTGTTCCTCGGCCCCGCGCAGACACCCAAGCTGGGGCTCGACCTGCGTGGTGGCACCCAGGTCGTCCTGACCGCGACACCACTGGCCGGCGGCAAGGTCACCAAGCAGGAGCTCAGCCAAGCCGTGGACATCATCCGCCAGCGTGTGCTCGGCGCCGGTGTCGGCGGGGCGACGGTCAACACCCAGGGCAACGCCAACATCGTCGTGTCCGCGCCTGGCGCCAACCGCAGGCAGCTGGGCGCGCTCGACCAGACGGCCCTGCTCAACTTCCGGCTAGTGCTGGGAGAGGCCGCCGGGACCGGTCCACCTGTCGTCACCACTCCGCCGAGCGCATCGGTCAGCCCAACACCGAAGACGACACCGAAGAAGAGTGCCGCGCCCAAGAAGAAGAAGAGCTCTCACGATGTCGTCGCGCCGGCGCTGCTGAAGGCGTCCACCTCGCCGACGCCATCCGCCACCACGTCGCCGTCGCCTAGCGCTTCGCCGTCGCCGAGCGTCGAGACGAAGAAGCCGGTTCCCGGCTCCGCATCGACCGACGTCACGGCCGTGCAGAAGGTGTTCGCGTCCTACGACTGCGTCAATGGCGTCAACAAGACGCAGCCGACGCTGGGCGTGGACAAGCCGGAGGACTACATCGTCGCGTGCGACAAGACTGGCTCCACGAAATACCTGCTCGCTCCGGCCTCGGTCAAGGGTTCCGACATCGGCAGCGCCAACGCCGTCATCGACACCACGACAAACCAGTGGAAGGTGCAGGTCAACTTCTCCGGCAGCGGCAAGAACGGCTGGTTCGAGCTCACGAAGAAGGCCTACGAAGCCGACCCCAGCCAGAGCCCGGCCACCTGCGCGACCATCAACATCACGACCGGCTGCAACAGCATCGCGATCACGCTCGACGGCGTCGTGCAGTCCGCGCCCGGCAGCGTCCAGGACGGCATCCCGGGTGGCCAGACGGAGATCACCGGCAACTTCACGCAGGACGAGGCCAGCACGCTTGCCAACGTGCTGAAGTACGGTGCGCTGCCGCTCAAGCTCGTCAAGCAGACGGAATCCTCGGTGTCCGCATCTCTCGGCTCCGAGCAGCTCCGCGGTGGCCTCATCGCCGGCATGATCGGTCTCGGCCTGGTCATCGTCTACTCGCTGCTCTATTACCGCGCGCTCGGCCTGGTCACCGTGGCGAGCCTTGCGCTGTCCGGCCTGGTGCTCTACGCCGTGACGACACTGCTGGGGCACTCGTCGCTGGGCTACACGCTGTCCCTGCCCGGCATCGCCGGCTTCATCGTCGCGGTCGGCATCACTGCCGACTCCTTCGTCGTGTTCTTCGAACGATTGCGGGACGAGGTGCGGGACGGCAAACGATTGCGCAGTGCCGTCGAGCGGGCCTGGCCACGAGCCCGGCGCACGATCATCTCCGCCGACGCGGTCTCGCTGCTGGCTGCGGTGGTGCTCTACATCGTGTCGATCGGTGACGTCCGCGGTTTCGCGTTCACCCTCGGCCTGTCGACACTCTCCGACCTCTTCGTCGTCTTCTGCTTCACCAAACCGCTGCTCGCGCTGCTCGCGCGGACCAAGACGTTCGACGCGGGCCACGGCTGGACCGGCGTCGGCGGCACGGGCGTGAAGGCACAGCTCGAGCCGCGGGAGGCCTGACATGGCGAAACGTCAGTCCCTCGCTACCAGGCTCTACAACGGCCAGGTCTCCTACGACTTCATCGGCAAGCGCCGTCGCTGGTACGCCGCATCCGGGCTGCTCATGCTCATCAGCATCATCAGCTTGCTGACCCTCAAGCTCGACCCCTCCGTCGACTTCAAGGGCGGCGACGTCTTCCAGTTCCCGCAGAACCACCACTCGCAAAGTGACGTCGTCGCTGCCCTGGCGAAAGTGAACGTCACGCCCGAGGTCGTGCAGGTCGTGCAGGGTGTGTCGGAGCCAAGGTTCCGGGTGGAGACGAAGGAGCTGCCGCAGTCGGCCCCGCATGACGTCGTCAGTCAGGTCGAGGACCAGCTGTCGAAGGATCTCGGCATCAGTGTCGACAACATCGACGTCCAGACGGTCGGCTCCACCTGGGGAAGCCAGATCACCAAGAAGGCGATCACCGGCCTCATCGTCTTCCTCATCGCGGTCATCATCTATCTGTCGTTCCGGTTCGAGTGGAAGATGGCGCTGGCAGCGATCATCGCGTTGCTGCACGACCTGCTGATCACGGCCGGCATCTATTCGCTGTCCGGGTTCGAGGTCAGCCCGTCGACCGTCATCGCCCTGCTGACGATTCTGGGTTACTCGCTCTACGACACCGTTGTCGTGTTCGACAAGGTGCGGGAGAACACCGTCGGCATCGTCGGCGGCAGCCGGATGACCTACAGCCAGGCGGCCAACCTCGCTGTCAACCAGACGTTGGTGCGGTCGATCAACACGTCGATCATCGCGCTGCTGCCGGTGGCCGGGCTGCTGATCATCGGGGCCGGACTCCTCGGCGCGGGATCGCTCAAGGACCTCGCGCTGGCGCTGCTCATCGGCCTGGCCGCCGGCGCCTACTCGTCGATCTTCATCGCGACGCCGCTGGTCTGCGACCTCAAGGAGCGCGAGCCCGCCTACAAGCAGCTCGCCCGCCGAGTGGCGGCACGGCAGAGCAAGGACACCAGCGCCGCCGCTGCCAAGACGGCGGCGCCGACCTGGGGTGGCCAGCGCACGGCCACCGCGACTGCCACGGCGACGGCGCCCGCCACCACCGACGACGTGGATGACGCCGTCGAGCCGGTCGTGCCGGTCGCACCGGTTGTCGGCCCACGCCCGGGCAGCCGGCCAGGTGGCCAGGCTCGCAAAGGTGGGCGGGGTGGCCGTCCGGGCGCTCGCAGCAGCAAGAAGCGCAAACGGCGGTGAGTCTCGACCTCGGCGCGCGCCTGCGTGACCGGGTCCGTGACGTCCCGGACTACCCGAAGGCCGGCGTCGTCTTCAAGGACATCACGCCGCTGCTGGCCGACCACGTGGCTTTCGCCGGTGCCGTGGACGCCATCGTCGCGAGGCGCGGCCGCGGGACGATCGACAAGGTCGTCGGCATCGAGGCGCGCGGATTCATTGTCGCCGCGGCGGTGGCCTATCACTTCGGTGCGGGCTTCGTCCCGATGCGCAAACAGGGCAAGCTACCCAGCGCGACATTTCGGGCCGCCTACGCCCTCGAGTACGGCGAGGCGGTGCTCGAGGTGCATCAGGACGCGTTCGAGGCGGGGGACCGCGTGCTGATCGTCGACGACGTCCTGGCCACTGGTGGCACGGCGCGCGCCGCGGCCTCGCTCGTGGCCGAGGCCGGGGCCGTCGTCGCCGGGGTGAGTGTGCTGCTCGAGCTGTCGTTCCTGGGCGGTCGCGGGCGCCTCGCCGACATCGACGTCGACGTGCACTCCCTCATCACCTACTGAGTCGGTTCACCGGCTGATTTGGCTCGCCGCCGTAGACTCGAACACGCAGAGTGACCCGGGGAGTGGCCGCGTGGCAGACGACGTCGTACCGGTGACGGTCGACCGCCCCGGCACGGCCACGGTCGAGCCACCACCCGACCCGCCCGTCGTGACACCCCCGGCTCCGGTCGAGGATGCCGGCCCATCCGCGCGAGTCCGCTCGCGGCTGGCCCGCCTCGGGGGAGGCACCAAGTCCGGCGCCACACCGCCGATGTTGGAACCGCTGCTGAAGACGCTGCGGAGCAATCACGCCAAATCCGACCTGCGGCTCGTGCAGCGCGCCTTCGACGTCGCCGAGCGTTGCCACCGTGGACAGTTGCGGCGCAGTGGTGACCCATACATCACCCACCCCGTCGCTGTGGCGACGAACGTCGCCGAGCTCGGGCTGGAGGAGCCGACGATCTGTGCGGCGTTGCTGCACGACACGGTCGAGGACACGGCGCTCGGCCTGGACGACGTCCGACGCGACTTCGGTGACGAGGTCGCGATGTTGGTCGACGGCGTCACCAAGCTCGACAAGGTCAAGTACGGCGAGTCGGCCGAGGCCGAGACGATCCGCAAGATGGTCGTCGCGATGGCCCGCGACGCGCGGGTGCTGATCCTGAAGCTCGCCGACCGTTTGCACAATGTCCGGACGTTGAGCTGGCTGCCGGAGGACAAGCAACAGCGAACGGCGAAGCAGACACTCGAGATCTACGCGCCGCTCGCTCACCGGCTCGGCATGAACACCATCAAGTGGGAGCTCGAAGACCTGTCCTTCGGCACTTTGTATCCCAAGCGTTA
>JAVEEE010000097.1 GCA_030840615.1 Frankiaceae bacterium
GATTCCCTCGACGACGGCCTCGTCCGTCGTGCCCTTCCTCCCGTACTCCTCGCGGATGCGCGCGAGAATGAACACCTCGTAGTCCATGGACAGCCCGAACAGGAACGCGAAGACCATCAGCGGGATCCAGAAGGTCACCGCACCCGTCGCCTGGACTCCGAAGATCGCCTGGGCGCCGTGCCCGTACTGCCAGAACAGCACCATGAAGCCGAGCGTCGCCGCAAGCGTGATCAGGTTGAGGATGATCGCCTTCAGGGGCAGGATCAGCGACCGGAACGCGCGTGCCAGCAGGATGAACGTCAGCACGGCGATGAGCGTCAGCATCAGCGGGAAGTTGCCGTAGACCGCTTTCAGGAAGTCGATCTGGTCGGCACCGATTCCGGCAACGCCGAGGACGCCGGGTATCCCCTCGGTCACCTTCTTGACCTCGCGCACGGGCCCGACCGACGAGGAGTTGACGGTCTCCTTGTCCGGGATCGCCACCACGATGCTGTGACCGTCGGCGGTCTGGCCCGGCCCGGTGGCTACCACCGCGTGGGCAACTCCGTCGACGGACGAGACCCGCTGGGCCACCGCCTCGGCCTGAGGGGTGTCGACCAGCACCTCCATCGGCGTGAGCACGCCGGTGGTCACTCCCCCCTGCTTCAGCGTCTGCAGAGCTTCGTAGGCGTGACCGGTCTTGGCCAGCGAGCTCGACGACGCCAGGCCGATCTTGATCCCCACGAACGACGCCACCAGCAGGCCGAGGGCGACGATCGCTACGCCGGCCGCGGCCAGCCGGTGCTTCACGACGCCACGAGCCCAGCGACTCCAGGAACGGCTTGCGGTGTTCTCGTGGCGGATCTTCGGCCAGTCGACCCTAGGTCCGATGCCGCCGAGGATCGCCGGCGTCAACGTCAAGGTCGTGAGAACGCTCGCCAGCGGGATGAGTGCGCCACCCAAGCCGATGCTGCGCATGAACGGCACCGGGAGCACGACGAGAGCCAACAACCCGATCGCGACCGTGATGCCGCTGAACACCACCGCGTGACCGGCCGTCTCCATCGCGATGACGACGGCGTCGTGGTTGTCGCGTCCGTGGTCGCGTTCCTCCCGCCATCTCGTGACAAAGATCAGCGAGTAGTCGATCGCGACGCCGAGTCCGATCAGCGCCACGAGGAACTCGACGATGAACGACACATCGGTCAGGTAGGTCAACGGCAGCAACAGGATGAACGTCGTCAGGATGGAGACCGCCGCGACAACGAGCGGGAGCAGCGCGAGGAACGACGCGAAGACGAACGCCAGGACCGCCAGCGCACCGATGGCACCGAGGGCGACCTCGGCCAGGACCCCGTTGCCACCGGCGTTGTCGCCGATCGCAAGGGCGTCCTCGCCGGTCACACCCACGGTGGAGCCGGGCGGAGCGGCCTTCGTCAGGGCCGCCCGGATCTTGTCCGTCTGCAACGGTGCGGTCGGGTCGTGGTTGAACCGGTAGAACGCCAACGCATAAGCGGTGCGGTCGTCTTTCGTGCGAAAGGCCTTGTCGCCGGTGTCGGCCTCGTCGACGACGCGCAGCTGCGGAACGTCCTGCTGGACGGCGGCGAACGCCTGCCCGACCTGGTCCTCGTTGCCGGTGATCGTCTTTCCGGCCGGCCACGTCACCGTCAGGACGTAGGGCGCCGTCTTGCCACCGGCGTGGAACTCGTTGTCGATCTGGTTGGCCGTCTCGGTGCCCGGCTGCCCGGGCAGCGAGAAGTCGATGACCAGCCGGTCGTTGGTCCGCTGCGTCAGCAGGATTCCGGCTACGAACACGAGCCCCCAGGCGACGAGGACCCACCGGCGATGACGCAGGACGAACTCAGCGATGCGATGCATCAGCCGAACCTAGCGGCTAGTCCGACGCGGCCGAAAAACATTTGTGTAACAGAAACCGACGGATCGACAGCACGTCGACTCTCCTGGAGGATTTGCGCGTGAGCACATTCATCACGCGGCTCGATGCCGCCGGTAGCGGACCGCGAATCGCAGTCAAGGACCTCATCGACGTCGAAGGGGTGCCGACGACCGGCGGATGCCGTGCGATCGAACGCACGGCCCAGCCGGCCACACGCGACGCCGCCTGCATGGCCGGTGCGCGGGCTGCTGACGCGCGCCTCGTCGGCAAGGCCAACCTGCACGAGCTCGCCATGCTGCCGCTCGGCACGAATCCCTGGTTCGGTACGCCGACCAACCCACTCGACCCGGCGTTGATCCCCGGCGGGTCGTCGAGCGGGTCCGCCGTCGCGGTGGCGACCGATGAGGCGGACGTCGGTTACGGGTCCGATACCGGCGGGTCCGTGCGCATTCCCGCGGCCTGTTGCGGAGTCGCCGGGCTGAAGACGACCTACGGGCGAATCTCCCTCGACGGAGTGCTGCCGCTCGCACCTTCGCTGGACACGATCGGGCCGATCGCGCGCGATGTCGCCGGCCTCGAGCTCGGCATGCAGCTGCTGGAGGCGGGATTCACGGCGGCGAGCGCGCCCGCGCGCC
>JAVEEE010000108.1 GCA_030840615.1 Frankiaceae bacterium
ACTTCGCTGTCGGAGTCGCGCGACCCCGAGGAGGTGCGTGAACTCCTCTCGCGGTACTTCGGCGAGTGCCGCACGATCGTGGGCCGCTACGGCGGGGCCGTCGAGAAGTTCATCGGCGACGCCGTCATGGCGGTGTGGGGTGTGCCGGTCGCACACGAGGACGACGCAGAGCGCGCCGTACGTGCGGGTCTCGACGTGGTCGATGCCGTCGCGGCGCTGGGCGAGGAGGTCGGGGCGCCCGGGCTCGCCATGCGGGTCGGCGTCGTGACCGGCGAGGTCGCCGTCAACGTCGGCGCCACCGGTGAAGGCATGGTCGCGGGCGACGCGGTCAACACCGCGTCGCGGGTGCAGACGACCGCGGCGCCCGGAAAGGTATGGGTCGACGACCAGACCCGCGAGCTGACCGCGGCAGCCGTCAGCTATGACAACCGCGGCGAGCATGCGCTCAAGGGCAAGGCCGAGCCGGTCCGCCTGTTCGAGGCCCGTCAGGTGCTCGCGACGGTCGGCGGTGCCCGGCGCGTCGACGGGCTCGAAGCGCCTTTCGCCGGCCGCGACCGGGAGCTGCGGCTCGTCAAGGAGCTCTTCCACGCAACGATCGAGGAGGGCCGGCCGCGCCTCGCCGCCGTGTTCGGCGCGGCGGGGGTCGGCAAATCGAGGCTCGGCTGGGAGTTCGACAAGTACTCCGACGGCATCGACGCCGGCGTCATGGTGCATCGCGGACGCTGCCTGTCCTACGGCGACGGTGTCGCATTCTGGGCTCTCGCCGAGATCGTCCGCGGACGACTCGGAATCCTCGAAGGCGACGGCAACGACGTCGTGCTCGACGGGCTCCGCAGGGGACTCGCGGCGCACGTGCCGGACGCCGACGACCAGGCCTGGCTGTTGCCCAGGCTCGCCACCCTCCTCGGGATCGCCGACCTGGTGGCGCCGGAGTCGACGTTTGCGCGTGAAGACCTGTTCACGGCGTGGCGCACCTTCTTCGAGCGGGTCGCGAAGACGCCGGACGCGGCCGCCGCGGTGCTGCGGATCGACGACCTGCAGTGGGCCGACCCGGGACTGCTCGACTTCATCACCTACCTGCTGGACACCGCCCAGGCCCCGATCTTCGTCCTCACCCTCGCCCGGTCGGAGCTCGCCGAGCAGGTGCCAGGGTTCGGCAGCGGGCGGCGGGCAACCGCTCTCTACCTCGAGCCGCTTCCGGACGCGGCGATGGCCACCCTCGTGGACGGGCTCGTCGACGGGCTCCCGGAGAAGTTGCGGGACATGCTCGTCCAGCGCGCCGAGGGCATCCCGCTCTTCGCCGTCGAGACCGTCCGCGGTCTGATCGACCGGGACGCGGTGGTCCCGCGCGAAGGGCGCTACGTCCTCGCCCCCGATGCTGCGGACCGCGTCGACCTCGACGACACGTCGATGCCGACGAGCCTGCACACGCTCATCGCGAGCCGGCTCGACGGGCTGCCTGCCGAGGAACGTCACATGGTGCAGGACGCGTCGGTGCTCGGCCAGTCGTTCACCCGGGAGGGCCTGGCCGCCGTCCGGGCGACGGGGGCCGACGACAGCCCGCTCGAGGAGTCGCTGGCCGCGCTGGTGCGCAAGGAGATCTTCGCGGTCGAGTCGGACCCGCGATCACCCGAGCGCGGGCAGTACCGGTTCGTCCAGGCGATGGTCCGAACGGTGGCCTACGACACGCTCGCCCGCCGGGACCGCAAGGTCCGGCATCTCGCGGCGGCGGAGTTTCTCGCCGGCGAACCCGACGCCGACACGATCCCCGCGGTGCTGGCCAGCCACTACCTCGACGCGTTTCACGCGTCCGGCCAGGACGCCGACGCCGACGCTCTCGCCGGGCACGCGGTGGAGCTCCTCGGGCGCGCCGCCGTCTCGGCCCGCGGTCTCGGCGCACCGGCCGAGGCGCGCCGTCATCTCGAGACCGCGCTCGGGCTGGCCACCGACCCGGCGACCAAGGCACAGGTGACCGAGGCGGTCGCGCGGGCGGCGCTCATGACTGGAGCGACCGCGGACGCGGGTGTCCGGGCGACGGAAGCCCGCGAGCTCTTCGATGCCATCGGCCAGGACCTGGATGCCTTCCGCTGTCTCGCGCTGTGGGGGGAGACGCAGATCGCCGCCGGGACCGGGCATCCGGCGATCGAACCGGCAGCGGCCGCATGGGAGGAGCTCGCCGTCCGGCCGGAGGCGGAGCCGGTTGCTGCTCAGCTCGCTCTGGTAGTCGCCCGCGCCTACTACCTGTCGGTCGGTGACTCCCTCGCCGCCATCCCGTGGTTCGAGCGGGCGGTGGTGCTCGGGGAGGCGCTCGAGGACATCCCGCTGCTGTCCTCGACCCTCGCGTCGTACTCGGGAGCCCTGGTGCTCGTGGGGCGGTCGCGGATGGGCCTCGGGCTGCTGCGCGTGTCGCTCGACCTCGCCAAGGAGCTCGGCGACCCGACCATCCAGCTCAAGCCGCTCAACAACCTCGTGAGCTTCCTCGCCACTCGTGACCTGCGCGCGTCACGCGGCTACGCCGAGGAGGGCCTCGCTCTCGTCCGCCGGCTCGGCGACCGCGAGTGGGGCCTGACGCTGATGAGCAGTTCGGTGCACACCTTCTGGCACCTCGGTGACTGGGACGCGCTCATCGCCCTTGCGGCGGAGGTCGACTACGAGGTCGAGCACGGCCCGGTCGTCATCCTCATCCAGAACTACGCCCAAACGGTCCGGCTGGCCCGTGGCGAGGCGTCCGACCTGCCGCAGCTGCAGGGGCTGCCGTCCGGCACGCGGACGGACGTCGTCCTCGACGCGGCCACCGCGTTGCTGGAGTCGCTGGTCGCTCGCAGTGGCGGCGACCTCATCAAGGCAGCCGAGCGAT
>JAVEEE010000112.1 GCA_030840615.1 Frankiaceae bacterium
CGCAAGGAACGCGTCACGACCCTCGAGTGACAGCCCGGCCATCCACTCCTGCACCGCCTCGAGCAGCTCGTCGGCGGTCGGACGGTCGTGCGGCCCGGACGTTGGCACGCTCCCGACCACCATCTCCGGCGGCGACGTCCTGACAGTGTTAGGTGCGACGAGGTCGAGCAGGTCGAGCTCCACCTCACAGACCCGCCGTCCGATAGCGGCGAGCTCCACCGACCGCACCGCGCCGCTGAGGTGCGCGGCCGCCTGCTGGATGCAGATGACACCCCATCGCAACGTGCCGTAGGCCTCCCACCAGCGCAGCGTCTCCTCGTCGACCTCGAGGCCACCCGCAGCGGCGTACGCGGCGAGCAGCTCGGCCCGTGTCCCGACGCCGGCGACCGGCGGCGAAGCCCCGAACCGCCACGACCGCACGCACATCCAGCCGAGATCCTCGACCGGGTCACCGACGTGCGCGAGCTCCCAGTCGAGGACGCCGACGAGGCCGTTGCCGTCGACCATCCAGTTGCCGAGGCGGAAGTCGCCGTGCACGACCGTGCGGGCGGTCGCCTCCGGACGTGTCGCCGCCAGGCGGCGCAGGCCGAGCTCGAACGCCGGGTGCGGCTCGCCGAGCCGGTCGAGGGTCGCGCGCACCGACGCGAGGACGTCCGGCTCCGTCGGCAGGTCCGGCACATCGTCGGGCGCGACCCCGCCGTGCAACGACGCGAGGGCCCGGGCGCACTGGGCGACGAGACGCGGCCGCGCCTCGGCGTACGCGTCGTCGCGGAGGATGCGGCGCGCAATGGTCTCGCCGTCGAGCCACGACATGACCAAGAAGTCGGCGCCACTGCTCAGCACCTCGGGCACCGGCACACCGGCCGAGGCGGCGGCCCGCAGCACCGTCGCCTCTCGCTCCATGGCTCCCGCTCGGGGTGCGCCCGGCGGGTCGCGCCTCAGCACCAGCGGCCGGCCGTCGAGGGTGAACGACCACGTCTCGCGCGACGCACCCCCGAGCAACCGCGCAAGACCGCTGACCTCGCCGCCCAACAGCTCGGCGAGCCGCTCCCCCACCCCCGCCAGTTCAGAAACGATCATGGGCCTCGCGACGAGTTTCACCGCGCGTGTCGGGCGTGTCCCCCATGATCGTTTGCGTCAGGACCAGGGCCAGCTGGAGGGTTCGCTCGAGAGCAGCTGGCGCGCGACGACCATCCGGTGCACCTCGTCGGGCCCGTCGTAGAGGCGGGCATAACGCGCCTCGCGATACATACGGTCGAGGGGCGTGTCGGCAGTCACACCGAGCGCGCCGTGGACCTGGATCGCCCGGTCCACGACGTTGTGCAGCATCCGCGCGCCCCAGAACTTGATGAGGCTGATCTCGACCCGTGCCTCGTCACCGGCATCCATCGCCCGGGCCGCGTCGAGTGTCATCAGCCGGGCGGCCTGGATCTCCGCCGCGGACTCCGCGACGTATCGCTGGATCTCGCCCTTTTCGCGCAACAACGAGCCGTGCGCAAAGCGGGTGTTGGCCCGGTCCACCATCAGCTCGAACGCGCGCTGCGCCTGACCGAGCCAGCGCATGCAGTGGAAGATGCGGCCGGGACCGAGCCGCTTCTGCGCGATGCGGAAGCCGGTGCCACGGTCACCGAGCAGGTTGCTCGCCGGCACCCGCACGTCGCGGTAGTAGACCTCGCAGTGGTCGCCACTCGTCGTACCCATGGTCGGTACGGCGCGGACGAGGTCGTAGCCCGGAGTGTCCGTCGGCACGATGATCGCCGAGAACCTCGCGTGCCGCGACGTCGCCTCCGGGTCGGTCATCGCGAACACCGTGGTGAACGCCGCGCGGTGAGCACCGGTCGTGAACCACTTGTGGCCGTTGATGACCCACTCGTCGCCATCGAGGACCGCGGTGGTCTGCATCTGAGTGGGGTCGCTGCCCGCGACCTCGGGCTCGGTGAGGCCGACACTCGGGTAGACGTCACCCGCGACCAGCGGTTTCAGGAATCGCTCGCGCTGCTCGTCCGAGGCGTAGAGGTGCAGCATGATCGAGTCCTGCATCGACACCGACCCGACCGCGACCTGCCCCCACTCGGAGCGGCCGATGACCTCGTTGAGATAGACGAAGTCCATGAACGGCAGGCCTTCGCCGCCGATCTCTTCCGGATGCCCGAGTGCCCACAGGTCACGGCGCTTCGCCTCGGCCTTGAGCTCGTCGAGTCGGGCCGCCGCCGCGTCGCCGCCGGCGACGAGCAGCCCTTCGGACGTGATGACTTCACCGTCGACGAAGTCCCTCATCCGCCGGCGCAGGTCTGCGAGGCCGGCGGGCAGGTCGAGCGCCACGGTCAGGCCGAACGGGCGGTCGATGCGCTTCCGTTGCGTGAAGCGCCCGTGCGCGGGCCGCGCGGCGGTCGGACGACCTGCGGCAACGGCCCCGGATGAGCGAAGAAATATCCCTGGCCGAACGGCACGCGTGCATCGCACAGCGTCATGAGGTCCTCCCGCGACTCGATGCCTTCGGCGATGAGTGTGGACCCGACGTCGGCGGCGAACGACACGAGGGAGCGGACGAGCGCTTCACGGCTGCGGTCCTGGTGGATGCCACGGGTGAGATGAGTGTCGAGCTTGATGATCTCGGGACTGAGCTCGAGCACGTGCCGGAAGCTGGCAAAACCCGCACCGGCGTCGTCGACGGCCAGTCGCAACCCCTGCGCCCGCAGACCACCGATCGCCCGGACCAGCGAGTCGTACTCACGGACGACAGCGTGCTCGGTCACCTCGACGACCAGCCGGCGCACGGGCACCTCGGCGACGAGCCGCTCGAACTCGGCGGACACGAGCGTCTCGGGCGACACGTTGACCGCGAGGTAGGGAGTGGCGGGAAGCGCCGCGAGCAGCTCCAGCGCCGCTCGCACACAGCTCAGCTCCAGCTCGCGTTGCAGGCCCGCCCGGCCGGCGCGCTCGAGCCAGACGTTGGGCGGCTCGTAGGGCTTCGTCTGAAATCGCGCGAGAGCCTCGTAACCGACCGGCGTACGCACCGGTCGGTCGAGAGAGACGATCGGCTGAAGATGCATCTCGAGCGCTTCACCCGCCGCGACCACCGCGAGCACGTTGACCGCCACATGGCTTGCCTGCACCGCACGCCGGGCAGCCGACCGGCTCGCTCCGTTCGTCGCGGTCTTCGGGCGGTTGAGAGACTCCAACGCAGCCAACGCGTCGTCAAGACGCTTGCGGAGCGCCGCAACCGTCTCCGGCGGGAACTCCAAGGCGAACAGATGGCGGGTCTGCGCGAGCGCCGTCTCGATGTCGGCGGTCAGCGTCTGCAGCCGGTCTTTGGCGGCGGTCGGCAGGGACCGCTGGATGGCACCGACCTCGTCCCAGTGCCGACGCCAGGCCTGCACCAGGCCCGTGAGCGTTTCGAGGGGCAGCGTCTCCGCTCGCTGCTCCCGGACCTCCCCGCGTAGCGTCATAGTCGCTCCACGGGCTCCCGGGGTTCTGGCGGAAGCCCACCGGTGAGTATGACATAGCTAGTCACGATCTGTAACACTTCGTTTCGGACAGTGATGCCCATCATGGACAGCGACCCGGAGACCACCCGACTGGCCCAGTTGCTGCGCGAGTTGGGCGCGGGTGAGCAGGAAGCGCGCGCCGCCGCCGCGGGCGGCAGCGGCGGCGTGCTGGCACTCGAGCTCGCGCTACGGACCGGTCCGCCGCTGACCGTCGCGGCTGCAGCCGCCGCGACAGGTCTGGAGCCGGACACGTTCATGAGGTTCTGGCACGCACTCGGTCTGGCCACTCCCCCGGCCGGGGCCGCCGCCGTGCCCGTCGACATCGTGGCGGCACTTCCCGTCGTCAGCGAGGCGACGCACGCATGGCTCGGCGAGGAGAGCGCCCTCGGCATCGCTCGCGTGATCGGTTCGACGTCCGCGCGGATCGCCGAGGCGCTGGTCGACGCATTCCGGCTCGGCTTCGAGGTGCCCGAGCTGACCGCGGGCACCAGCTACTCCGAGGTCGTCGAGCAGTACGTCGAGATCACCCGGGTAAGCCTGCCCGCGTTCCAGGAGTTCGTCGGTGCCGTGGTCAAGGCGCATCTCGTGCGGGTCGCATCCAGCACCTGGTCACTCGACGAGGACAACCTCGCCACCGGGCGCGAGCTGTTCGTCGGCTTCGTCGATCTCGTCGGCTACACCGCACTCGCCCGGACGTTGACGGCGGGTGAGCTCGCGGCGCTGGTTCGCCGGTTCGAGGAAGTCGTCGCCGACGTCGTGACCACCGGCGGTGGACGTGTCGTCAAGCTCATCGGCGATGGCGCGATGTTCGCGGCCGACGCCGTGGCGGACGGCTGCCGGATCGCCCTCGCGCTGAGCGATCGCCTCGCCGAGGCGGAGTCGCTGCCACCGGCCCGGGTGGGTGCCGACTGCGGCCCGGTGGTGAGCCTCTACGGCGACTACTTCGGCGAGGTGGTCGACCGGGCGGCCCGCCTGGTGGCGCTCGCCAACCCGTCGACAGTGGTCGTCAGCGAGCGTGTCGCCGCCGGCGGCGGGAGATCCTTCTCCTTCGAGCAGCTCCCGCCGCAAGCCCTCAAGGGGTTCGGCGCACCTGCCGTGACCTACCGCCTCCTGGCTCGTTGACCAGGACGGTGGATCGGCGTACCTCCCTGGTCAATGCGCCCCCTTTCATGGTGCATTGTTACGGGTTGTGACGCAGGTCACACACCGTTCGGCACCCCCCAGGAGGCTGCTCCGTGCCCAGCAATCCGCTGCTCGGAAAGTTCGGCCCGATCGTCCTGCTCGCCGTTGTGCAGCTGGTCCTCGTGCTCGCTGCGCCGTCGACCGCGCCGACCGCGACAGCCGCCGGCGGTGTGACGCCCTACGGCACGACGCCGGCAGGGACCACGCCGGCCGGCACCGTGCCGGGCGCGCAGGCGGCGGGGCCGGGCGGGTCCGTCGTCGGGCCCGGCGGAACAGTCACCGGACCGGGCGGCACTGTCACTGGCCCGGGTGGCACGACGACCGGCACCTCGAGCCACGGCGGCCAGACCGGCAACCCCGGGACCGCGGGCCTGACCGGTGACACCAAGCACTGCGTGAGCGGCCGGCAGTTCTCGCCCGCCATCGACTACTTCGCGCCTCCGTGCGTGCCGGGCATTCCTGGAGCGGCGTTCGCGAACAACGGCGGCGCCACCTGGCAAGGCGTCACCGACAAGCAGATCGAGCTGGTCGTCTATGTCGCCGACTACGGCGCCGAGGTCGACGCGATCCTGAAGGCACAGGGGCTCTACTACAACGCCGACAACGCCAAGGTCTGGAACGCGGCCTACGCGAAGTTCATCAACTCGCACTACCAGCTCTACGGCCGCCAGCTGCACATCGACACCGTCCAAGGCGGCTGCCGTACGGTTCCGCCGGACTACGCATGCCTGATCAAGGACATGGACAGCCTCGTTGCGAAGTACCACCCCTACGGCGTGCTGTGGGACACGACGCTCTGCTCGCAGTGCTACGCCGAGCTCTCCCGGCTCCACGTGGTCAACTTCGGCGGCGGCGGCTTCTCCGACGCCTTCCACAACGCGAACGCGCCGTACTCCTACGACGCCGGTGAGAGCGCGACCCGCATCGAGCTGCAGTTCGCCGACTGGTGGTGTCACCAGATGACGAGCCAGCGCAACAGCGGCCGGAAGGCAATCTTCGCCGGCTCGCAGAACCGCGCGGAGGACTTCCGCAACAAGCCACGTGTGCTCGGGGTCGTCAGCACCGACGACCCGGACAACCAGAACACCGTGAAGAACGTCCTCTACCCCGCGCTGAAGAAGGGCTGCGGCGAGTCCGTCACGCACGAGTACTTCTACGCGCAGGACATCAACACCGCGACCCAGCAGTCGCAGGCAGCCGCAGCCAAGATGAACACGCCGCAGAACCCGGCAACGAGCGTGCTCTGCCTCTGCGACCCGGTCGCGCCACAGTTCGGCCAGAACGCCTACGCCACGGACAACTACTGGCCGGAGGCGATCCTCGCCAGCGACCAGACGATGGACTGGGACTCCAACGGGCAGACCTATTCCAGCGGTGGCCAGGATCCGGGGCTGTCCTGCCCCAACCCCGGTCAGGGCTGTCCGTGGGACAGCGCCATCGGCCTGGGCGCCGAAGGTGCGCAGGAGAACCCCGACAACATGGCCGCGGTCAAGGTCTGGCGAATCGCCTCGGGATCGAAGGGGCTTCCGCCGAACGGACCCCCTCCTGCCCTGCAGATCGTGTGGGCGAACCTGAACATGTTCGCCAGCCTGATGCAGAACACCGGCCCGACGCTGACGCCTGAGCGCATGCAGGCGGCGGCACCGCTGCTCGGTGCGCGCGGTGGCGGCACGACGGGGCACGAGCTGCGCGGCTTCCACAAGGGCAGCTGGTGCTGGACCCAGGACGCCCGGATCATCTACTGGAACAAGCACAAGAAGAGCCCCTACAACGGCAAGAACGGCAGCTACATCCAGGTCGAGGGCAGCCGCTTCAACCTCGGTGAGTACCCGACCCTGAAGCAGCCGCCGGCGCCTGTGACGGACAAGCGCACATGAGCGGATACGGCCTCGCACTTCCCCCAGCAGTCGGCGACGTGGCCGGACGCGTCCTCTCGGCCGCGTCGAGCAACCGCACACTCGCCACGATCATCCGGCGGACCGTTGCCTCGTTGCTGTTCATCCTGCTCATCCGCGAGACGTTCGGCCTGACGCCGTTCCTGTTCGTCAACGGCATCGCCCTCGGCGCCCTCTACGGCATCGTGGGCGTGGCCCTCGTCCTCACCTACCGGACCAGCCGCATCATCAACTTCGCGGCCGCGGCCGTCGGTGCGGTGCCGGGAATCACGGCGGTGCTGCTCGCTACCGCCGACCACGTCAACTACCTGCTGACGATGCCGATCGCTATCGTCGGCGGCCTGCTCAGCGGCGCCCTCACGGAAGTGTTCGTGCTGCGCCGCTTCAAGACCGCCTCACGTCTGATCGTCACCGTTGTCTCGATCGGCATCGCGCAGAGCTTCGCCGCGCTGGGCTTTTTCATCCCGGTCTGGTTCGGCGAGAAGGCGACCGGCGTGCCGAAGGTCGCCACGCCGTGGCAGAACCTGCAGTACCACAACGGTCGCGGCGAGCCGATCCTCACCGGCAACCAGGTCTTCGCCTTCGGTGTCGTGCTGATCTTGACGTTCGGCCTGATGCTGTTCCTCAAGCGCACCCGGCTGGGCATCGCCCTGCGTGCCTCGTCGGAGAACACCGACCGCGCGGCGCTGCTCGGCGTACCGGTCAACCGCGTCAACACCGTCGCCTGGGCGCTCGCCGGTCTGCTGTCGTCGATGGCGATCTTCGCGCTCGCACCCCTCTACGGCGTACCGAGCGACGCCACCCTCGGCTACACGACGCTGCTCTACGGCTTGGCCGCCGCCGTCGTCGCGAGGATGGAGAATCTCGGGCTCGCGCTGCTGATGGGCCTCGGAATCGGACTTCTCATCGACACGTCGGTCGCCAACACCGGCTCCAACAACCTCGCCAGCGCACTGATGCTGCCCGTGATCCTGGTCGCTCTGCTCAGCCAGCGGCGGTCGCGCTCGCGCGCCATCGACGCCAACGCGTCGAGCTGGCAGACGGTCGCGGTGTTCCGGCCCATCCCCGTCGAGCTGCGGTCGTTGCCGGAGGTGCAGCGGATGCGGACGGCACTGTTCGTCCTCGTCGCTGCCGTCGCGATCGGGTTGCCCTACGTCGTCACCGCGCCGACTCTTCCCGGTCTGCAGCTCCTGCCCATCACCGGCATCATCGCCGTATCCCTGGTCATCCTCACGGGTTGGGCCGGCCAGATCAGCCTGGGCCAGTACGGCCTGGTCGGGGTTGCAGCCGCCGCTTCCGGTGGGCTCGTGGCCAACCACAACATCGACTTCTTCGCGGCGATGGGCATCGGCATCGCGACCGGCGCGCTCACCGCCGTCATCATCGGCCTTCCGGCCGTCCGCATCCAGGGTCTCTACCTCGCCGTGACGACACTGGCGTTCGGCTACACCGTGCAGAACTACGTGCTCAACAGCCACTTCTGGGTCGGGCGGCATCTGCTGCCAAACACCCTCGCTGCAAACATCAAGCGACCGCTGCTCTACGGAAAGTTCGATCTCGAGAACGAGCGCGCGTTCTACTTCCTCTGCCTCGGCTTCCTCGTGCTGGCGCTCGCGGCAGCGGCCTCGTTCCGCCGGCAGCACAGCGGGCGCATGCTGATCGCGCTGCGTGACAACCAGCGCGCGGCGGCGTCCTACTCGATCTCGCCGGTCCGAACGCGGCTGTCGGCGTTCGCGATCTCCGGTGCCTTCGCCGGCGTCGCGGGTGTGCTGTTCGCCTACTTGCAGCACAACGTGATCCCGGGCAACTACGACGTGTTCAGCAGCATCGCGGTGTTCCTTGCCGCGGCCGTCGGCGGCCTGGGATCGCTGGCATTCGGCACGTTGAGCGTCATCGCGTTCGAAGCGACGATCCTCTTTGGCCCGATGGCCTGGCATCACCTCGGTCACACGTTCTCGTCCGTGGTGCCACTGCTGCTGACCGGCCCGCTGCTGATCCTCAACCTCTACGCCAACCCCGGCGGTCTGGCCGGCTGGGCGTTCCAGGAGCGTGACAAGTGGCTGCGGCGGCTCGCACACCGTCACAACGTCCACGTGCCTTCGCTCGTAGCCGACAGCCTGGTGGAAGAAGAACCGATGCCACAGCCGGAGCTGGTCAAATGAGGCGCACCTTCGGCAAGCGCAGCAACAAGGCGGCCGAGGCGCTGCGCAGCTTGGCACCGTCCGACGCGCTGTTGACCTGCCGCGGCGTCGACGTGGCCTACGACAAGGTGCAGGTGCTGTTCGGGGTGGATCTCGAGGTCCGCGAGGGCGAGATCGTCGCCTTGCTCGGCACCAACGGAGCCGGCAAGTCGACGTTGCTCAAGGCAGCGTCAGGGCTCGTCCATCCGATCGCCGGGCAGATCCTGTTCGACGGCAAGGACATCACCAAGGCGAGCCCGCAGGAGACGACGGCGCTCGGCATCGTGCAGGTGCCGGGCGGCAAGGCCGTCTTCCCGACCCTGACCGTGGCCGAGCACTTCAAGGCGGGCTGCTGGCTCTATGCCCGGC
>JAVEEE010000136.1 GCA_030840615.1 Frankiaceae bacterium
TCTACGGCGCGGTGCCCCTGCTGGAGCCGGACGATCTCCCCGGTGCCGGTGACGCGGACGTCTCCGATGCGGACCTCGTCGAGCTGCAGCAGAAGTTCCTGGCCGACGGGTGGGGCGAGCGGCGTCCGGTCGCCGTCGAGCAGCCCTTCGAGCTGGTCGTCGGCGGCCGCCTCGTGCGTGGCCGCATCGACGCGATCTATCCCGGAGCTGACGCGGGCCGATTCGACGTCATCGACTACAAGACCGGTGCGGAGCCTCGGGACTTCGCCGCGGCCTCCCTGCAGCTATCGGTTTACCGGCTCGCCTGGGCCGACCTGCAGGGCGTCGACCCGGACCAGGTCGACGCGGGGTTCCTCTATGTCCGCACCGGAACGCTCAAGCGGCCGGACCGGCTGCTGTCCCGTGACGAGCTGGCGACGTTGTTCAGCGGGGGCAGCTGACATGCTCGAGACGACCGAGGACATCAGCGACCTGCAGACACTGCTGGACGCATCGCTGGCCCGCTCCGGCCCACACCTGACGAGCATCATCCATCCCGAAACCCGGACGCCGACGGCCGCGGCTGTCGTGCGCGCGCTGACCGGCATGAAGGTGCTCGTCGTCGCGACCGTCGACGATGCCGGTCGGCCGCGCACGAGTGCCGTCGACGGGCACTTCCTGCGTGGTCGCTGGGTGTTCACCACCTCCGGCGACGCGGTGAAAGTGCGCGACCTGCGAGCGCGGCCCGCGATCTCCGCGTCCCACGTCGACGAGGAGCGGTTCGCGTTGTTCACCCACGGCGAGGCCGAGTTCCTCACGCCGTCACATCCGGACTGGCACTGGGTGGAGGACCACCTCACCGCCCACTACGACGCGTCGCCGACGACCTGGGGGCCGGACATCGCCTACGTGCGCATCCAGCCGCGCTGGTCGGTGGCTTACGCCGTCGACGTCGATGCCATCTGACGTCGACGTCACATGTTGGAACCGTCCGGCGGCACCGCGGGCGGCAGATCGGCGGCCGCGCCCGACCCCGCACCGACAGTCGGGTGGTCCAGGTCGAGCGTGTAGGCCGTCATGGACAGCGAGCCGTAGGCGTAGCCGTCGATGAGAACGTCGGTGCGCCCGCCGCCGGAGCCGGCAAGGCCAGCGAGGTAGAGCAACGGCAGGAAGTGGTCGGGCGTCGGCACTGCATGACGGAAGTCCGGATGCGCATCGAGCTCGGCTGCTCTGATCGGGTCGTCGAGCATCGTGACCTTCGCGTCCTCGTCGAACCGTTGCGCCCAGTCGAAGCCCGAATCGGCGAGGCGTCGATCGACGCCCCCGAGGTTGTGCACGACGTTTCCGCTGCCCACGATGAGCACTCCGCGCTCACGGAGCGGCGCAAGCCGCGCGCCGAGGTCGAGGTGGTAGTCGAAGCTCTTGTCCGCGTTGATGCTGAGCTGTACGACGGGGATGTCGGCGTCGGGGAACGCGTGCAGGAGGACCGACCAGGTGCCGTGGTCGATGCCCCACGAGTCGATGTCCGCCCCGACCCAGGTCGGGTGGACCGCGTCGCTGACCTCGGCGGCGAGCTCGGGCAGCCCCGGAGCGGGGTACTGCACGTCGAACAGGGGCTGCGGAAAGCCATAGAAGTCGTGAATCGTCCGCGGGCGTGACATGGCGGTGACAGCAGTGGCGTTGATGTACCAGTGCGCCGATACGACGAGGATCGCCCGCGGCCTGCCGACCGATGCGCCGAAGGCGCGCCAGGCCTGGGTGTAGCGGTTGGTCTCCAGGGCGTTCATCGGATTGCCGTGGCCCAGGAACGCAGCGGGCATCTTGGTCGCGCTGTCCATCGCTCGACCGTAGTGCCGGCCGGTTAGGGTCGGCCACATGCCCGATATGGCGTCTCCTGCGCTCGCGCGTGGGACCGTCGACCGGGCGGCCGAGCGCCGTCGGGACGAGGCGTTCCTCGACGAGGCATGGCGATCGGGCCGGGTGCTCGTCCTCGAGGCCGACGGTCGGGTGCTGGTCGGCGACGACGGCGGGCTGTTGCTGGTCGAGTCGGCGGACCAGGAGGGTGAGCGATTCTTCCTGGGCCTCGACCGTGACGGCACCCCGCTGTGGGCCGTTGTGGGGGAGCTACCTCGAAAGCTGGGCGCCCGCCCGGTGACGCTCCGCGATGTCGGCGCGCACCTGTCGGACCGCGACGCCGGCCTCTACGTCACCGCGATCGCTCTCGCCAACTGGCACGCGACGCACCGCCGGTGCCCGCGCTGCGGGGAGCCCACCATGGTCGCCGACGGAGGCTGGGTGCGCCGATGCCTCGTGGACGGCACCGACCACTTCCCGCGTACGGACCCCGCGGTCATCGTTCTCGTGCACGACGGCGCCGACCGTTGCCTGCTCGGCCGCCAACCCAGCTGGCCGCGGGGTCGCTACTCGACATTGGCCGGCTTCGTCGAGCCGGGGGAGTCACTGGAGCAGGCGGTCGCCCGTGAGATCCGCGAGGAGAGCGGCGTCGACGTCGACGACATCGTCTATCGGGGCAGCCAGCCCTGGCCGTTCCCGGCGTCGTTGATGCTCGGTTTCGAGGCACGCGCCGTCGGCGGTGACGCCAAGGTTTCCGACGACGAGCTCGAGGACGTGCGCTGGTTCTCGCGTGAGGACCTGCGTCGCGGCGAGCCGATGCTGCCGCCGCCGGCGTCGATCGCGCACTGGCTCATCGTCAACTGGCTGTCCCGCGAGTCGTGACAAGCCACCCGGAGCGCCTCGATGCGTCGCACCGACGGCTGCTCTGGCTGCTCGCTGTCGCGTGCTTCTCCGAGGGGTACGACTTCGCCCTGTTGACGGTCGCGCTGCCGCAGGTGCGTCACACATTCCATCTCACCCACACCAAGGCCGACCTGTGGATCGCCCTGCTCTACCTCGGCGCGCTGCCCGCACTCGTGTGGGGCCGCCGAGCCGACCGCAACGGGCGCCGCGGAGTGCTGCTCATCGCGATCGTCGGTTACACCCTCGCCGCCGCCGTCACCGCCGCAGCACCCTCCATTGGTTTCTACGTCGCGTGCCAGTTCGTCGCGCGCTGTTTCATCGCGACCCAGGTCGCGATCGCCTGGACGATGGCGGCTGAGGATCTCCCGGCCGAACGCCGGGGTGTCGGCTTCGGGATCCTCGCGTTGTCGAGCGCCATGGGCACCGGGTTCTGCGCGATCGTGCAGGCGGTCGTCATCAGCCCGCTTGACGCATCGTGGCGATGGCTCTACGTGCTGGCGCTCCCGTTCCTCGTCGTCGTCGTCTTCCTGCGACGTGCGCTTCCGGAGAGCGCGCGATATCTCGCCGTCGAGCGGTCGGACCACGAGCCGCAGCCGGGCCGGCTGTTGACCCAGCCGCCGTTCGTCCGCCCGTTGGTCCTCATCTGCCTGACCATCCTGCTCATCAACCTCACGACCGAGGCGACCATCTTCTCGATCGACTTTCTGGAGAACCGTCGCCATCTGTCGACGTCGTCGGCCAACCTGCTCCTCGTCGCCGCGGGCGCTCTTGCGTTGCCGGTGTTGACGTTGGCAGGACGGCTGAGTGACCGGATCGGCCGTCGCCGCGTCTGCATGGCCGGGCTGGTCGTGCAAGCAGGTGGACTGCTGCTGTTCTTCATCGTCGCGCGTGGCGCATTCGCGCTCGGCGCGACGTTGGTGCTCGTCTACATCGGGTTGTTCGCCGCCTGGACCACCGGCAGTGCGATTGCCGTCGAGCTGTTCCCCACGTCGTTGCGCGCGGCCGCGAGCTCGGCGGCGGCCATCGCGAAGCTGCTGGGTCAGTCGGCGAGCTTCGCGCTGGGGGCTGGCCTACTCGCCGTCACCCACCGACCGGACGTGACGGTGGCCTTCCTCGTCATCGGCCCGTTGGCCGGCGTGGTGCTCATCGCCACCGTCGTGCCGGAGACGAGCCGCCGGGAGCTGACCGACGTCGTCGAGCTCAAGCCAGTTGCTGCTGACCGGTGATCGTGCTGCCGGCGAGCCCGTCGACCAGCGTGTGGACGAGTCGAGCTACGTCGGAGGCAGCGACTTGCGCGGTGGCGACGCAGGCGTCGTCCCGCCAGATGCTCACCACGGCCGCGTCGATCTCCGGGTGCCAGGTGACCCGCAGTGCTCGGCCGGCGGAGCGCTGATCCGGGAAGACTGCTCCGTTGACGGGGAGGGGCGCGATGCCAGCCATGCCCGCATGGTGCCTCCGTACGCCGCCGCCGTAAAGAGCCCGATCGGGTCAGAGGCCGTGTCTCGCCTCGTCGGTCAACGTGGGGCCACCCGCGAACACCTGGGCGATCGCCATCCACTCGGTCGCGAGTGGGCCGGTGACCGCAAGCCCGGTGTCCCCGACCAGCCGGCGCTGACTGACGACCAGGCAGAAGTCCTCGGCATCGCCGGTCACCCGGTCGGCCGCGTCCGGGTCACCCCAGGACCAGGTCTCACGTTCCGGCCCGAGCAGCTCGACCCGTACCTCGCCCGCAGGGACGTCGAGGCCGCGCACGACGTAGGAGAAGCCGCGGGTCCGAACACCGAGATGACAGATGTGCCGCAGCCGTGCGGTTGGTTCGCGCCGGCGCCCCAGTGCGTCGGCGACGTCCTGGCCGTGCGCCCAGTACTCCATCATCCGGGCCGTACCGAACGACGCGGGCGACATCGGCGGTCCGTACCACGGCACCTTCGTCGCGGGGTCGGCTGCGCCGAGCGCCGCGACCAGGTCCGCGCGCGTCTGCCGCCAGACATCGGGAAGCGTCGACCCGAGGTCGCGGCCTGCTTGCGTCGTGCGCGCCATCCAGCTTTCCGGGTCGGCGAAGATCTGCTCCAGGCCGGCGGTGAAAGCCTCCGGATCGACCAGCGCAGTGGTCGCTTCGCGATCGAAGAACCACAGGTGCGCGATGGTGTCGCCGATGCTCCAGCCGGCCGCCGGCGTGGGTCGGTCGAGCTCTGCCGCACCGACGAGTGCATCGAGATCGTCGTGCTCCGCGCGTAAGTCAGCGATCAGCACCTGCATGTCCGGCGGCACGCCGCGACCGTAGCAGCGGCGTCAGCGCCGTCCCGCCAGCTCCGGGGGCAGCGGCACCGACGGGTCGCTGGCCGAGGCGATCACCATGCGAGCGAGGTCGTGCACCTTCTTGCCCCGGGAGCGCGCGGCTTTGCGCAACCGCTCGAACGCCGCCCGCGCGGCGAGGTGCTGGCGCTCCGCGAGGACACCGATGGCCTGCTCGACGACGACCCGGGCGGCGAGCGCGTGCTCGAGCTGCGCGACCGCCATCTGCAGTCGGTCGACCTCGGTGAGCTCTTCTTCGGGACGCGGCGGCCGGACCGGACCGCCGAGATCATCGGCGAGAAGGTCGGCGAGCACCATCGCGCTGGTCAGGTCCTGGGCGCCGTCATGACCTACCCGCCAGCCGCCGGGCGTGCGGCGGACGACGACGCGACCGGACACATCGCCGACCTGCGCCTCGATGACGCCGGCCAGCGTGGTGAGGATGCGCAGCGTGTCGCCCGGCACGGGCACGCGGCCGCGATCGACGCCGCACAACGTCCCGACCACCCGACCGTCACCTGAGTGGATCGGTACGCCGACGTAGGACGTGATGCCGAAGCTGGTCCGGGCGGGTGCGTCCGCGTAGGCGGGGTCGTTCGCAGCATCGGACGTCGACGGGGGAGCACCCGCGAGAAGGCGATGGCAGAAGGAGTCGGTGCGGGGCAACGTCAGCCCCTCGGCGACACCGGGTAGATCACCGAGCACGCGCTCGAACGCGAACTCTTGGTCGGTGAGACCGCCGACGAACACGACCTCCATGCCGAGCATGTCGGCGGCTGTCGTCATGGCAGCGCCGACGGCTGGATGGTGAAGGTCGGCGCCGATCACCCCATCATGGTGACCGATGGCGGTCACTTCGGGGTCAGGATGGTCAAAAGTGCAGGGCGCCGGCTGGAAAACCGCAGGTCAGGCGGCTCGTATAGCTGAGAGCAGGGCCGGCAGCGGCGGGTTGGTCAACGTCGTACCGTCGGGCAGCACGATCGTCGGAACCGTCGCGTTGCCACGGTTGATCGTCATGACCAGGTCGGCCGCAGCCTCGTCCCGATCGATGTCGACCTCGTCGAAGTCGATGCCTTCGCGCTCCAGAGCGCGTTTCAGCCGCACGCAGTAGCCGCACCAGGGCGTGCTGTACATCGTCAGGCGACCCCGGCTCAGGGGGGACTCGCGCGGTTCGATCGGCATGCGCCAGTCAACCGCCTTTCCTGCCAGGATGTTCCGATGCCGTCCGACCCTCTCACCGACCTCGACCCGGAGCAGCGGCAGGCGGCTGAAGCGTTGCGCGGACCGGTCTGCATCCTCGCCGGCGCGGGCACCGGCAAGACCCGCGCCATCACACACCGGACCGCGCACTTGGTGCACACCGGCACGGCGGACCCCGACCAGGTGCTCGCCGTGACGTTCACCACCCGAGCGGCCGGGGAGATGCGGTCGCGGTTGCGAGCTCTCGGCGTCGGCGGCGTACAGGCGCGCACGTTTCACTCCGCTGCGCTGCGCCAGCTGCAGTACTTCTGGCCACGCATCGCCGGCGGCGGCCGGCCGTCGATCATCGAGAGCAAGCTGCCGTCGATCCGTGCAGCGGCGACCCGGGTGCGACTGGGGCTCGACCCGGCCGGCCAGCGTGACGTCGCCGCAGAGATCGAGTGGGCGAAGGCCGCGCTCGTCACACCGGATGCTTACGTCGCTGCTGCGGCATCAGCGGGCCGTCAGCCGCCGTACGACTTCACCTCCGTGCAGAAGCTGTTCGCAGGATACGAGGAAGTCAACAGCGAGCGAGGGCAGCTCGACTTCGAAGACCTGCTGCTGCTGACTGCGGCAGCTATCGAGGAACACGCCGACATCGCCAGGGAGGTGCGCGACCGCTACCGGCACTTCGTCGTCGACGAGTACCAGGACGTCAACCCGTTGCAGCAGCGGCTGCTCGAGGCGTGGCTCGGCGACCGCGACGACGTGTGTGTCGTCGGGGACCCCAACCAGACCATCTACTCCTTCACCGGTGCGTCGCCGTCGTACCTGCTCGACTTCGCGAAGCGATTTCCCGGCACGACGGTCGTCCGGCTGGTGCGCGACTATCGCTCCACCAACCAGATCGTCGCGCTCGCCAACCAGCTGTTGCGGGACTCGCGGCTGCGGGCCCAGGCCGGCGACGGACCGGATGTCGTCTTCGCGGGCTACGACGACGAGCCGGCCGAAGCAGCGGGCGTGATCACGCGAGTGAAGGCTCTCGTCGCCCAAGGGGTCCCGCTGCGCGAGATGGCTGTGCTGTTCCGGGTCAACGCGCAGTCAGCGGTCTATGAGGCGGCACTCGCGGACGCCGCGCTGCCCTACGTCGTTCGCGGCGGCGCGCGATTCTTCGACCGTCCCGAGGTGCGGCAAGCCATGACGGTGCTTCGAGTGTCGGCCCAGGCCGAGGCCGAGTCTTTCGCCGGAGTTGCGCTGCCCGCGGCCGTGGAGAAGATCCTGGAGGCGGTGGGCCTGACGGCGGCGCCGCCGTCCGGCCGCGGTGCTGCCCGGGAGAAGTGGGACGCGTTGCGGGCGATCGTCGGGCTGGCGGAGGAGGTTGCCGCTGCTGGACCGTCGGCCGACCTCGAGATGTTCGTGGCCGAGCTGGCCAGTCGCGCGGAGGCGCAGCACGCGCCGGTCGTCGAGGGCGTGACGCTCGCGTCGCTGCATGCCGCCAAAGGCCTCGAGTGGGATGCGGTGTTCCTTGTCGGTCTCGTGGACGGGACGGTGCCGATCACCCACGCGACGACGCCGGCCCAGGTGGAGGAGGAGCGTCGGCTGCTCTACGTGGGCATCACCAGGGCTCGCCGCCATCTGTCCCTGACCTGGTCCGCCGCGCGTGCTGCCGGCGGGCGACGCAGTCGCAAGCCCAGCCGGTTTCTCGACGGGGTCCGTCCGCCGGATGCTCGAGGCGCTGCCACGTCCGGCTCCAAGCGCGAAGCGGTCGCCGTTTCGGCGGAGGATGCCGCGCTGTTCGAGGGGTTGCGCGAATGGCGTCGCGGCGTCGCCGCGGCGACGGCGATGCCGCCCTACATCGTGTTCAGTGACCGCACGCTGGCGGCGATCGCCACCGCCCGGCCCCGCACGCGTGCCGAGCTTGCGGCCATCTCCGGCGTCGGTCCCAAGAAGCTCGATGACTACGCCGAGGACGTGCTGGGAGTCGTTCGCTCCGAGGACGTCGCGAGCAGCTAGCCGCGGGCCGCCGAGAATGTGTCGCAGTCGTCGGGGTTGCCGGCGGCTGCGCCCCTGCGGAACCACGACATGCGCTCGGCTGAGCTTCCGTGCGTCCACGTCTCGGGGTTGACCCGCTGCCCTGCCTGCCGTTGCAACCGGTCATCGCCCACTGCCTTCGCTGCGTCGAGCGCTTCGTTGAAGTCGCTCGCGTCGAGCTGCGCCGACGTCTCGTGCGCCCACACGCCGGCAAAGCAGTCGGCCTGCAGCTCCAGAGACCGGGACAGGGTGTTGGCCTGGCCCGGACGGCGTTGCGCGTCCCGTGAGACACGGTCGGAGGTGCCGAGCAGGTCCTGCACGTGGTGGCCGAACTCGTGCGCCACCACGTATGCCTGGGCGAAGTCGCCCGGAGCACCGAAGCGGCTCCTCAGCTCCTGGAAGAAGCCCAGGTCCAGGTAGACCTTGCCGTCCGCTGGACAGTAGAACGGGCCGGTCGCCACCGACGCCTCACCACACCCGCTCGACGTCGAGTCGGTGAACAGGACGAGCTTCGTCGTCCGGTATTGCTGGTTCCCGTCCGCGAAGATGGTCGCCCACGTCTCCTGCACGTCGTTGACGACGGCAGCCACGAAGCAGGCGTTGTTCGTGTCCGCCTCCTTCGGGCAGCTGAGCGGTTGCGCGTCCTGCGTCGCACTCGAGGGGGCCTGCAGCTGCCGCAGGGCGTCAGCCGCGCCACTGCCGCCACCGCCCGCCAGGGCGTAGATGACGACGATGACCAGCCCGACGATGCCGACCCCGCCACCACCGACGGCCACGCCCCGGCGGGACCCCCTCCGGTCTTCGACCTGTGCTGTGTTCACCCGTCCGCGCAACCGCATGGACCGGCTCTACCCGAAGACTTTGATGCAACCTGACGACGCGCCGAAAATAAATACGTTGCCCGCACGGAGAGGCCGCGCTATCGTCGCCGGGAACGTTGTCCAGCGTGTGAGGAGGTGCCCGGTGCTTAACAACACTGAGGCCGTCACGCGCTTTCGCATGCCCGCGTTCGACGCCACGCGCACGCCCGCCGTCGGGTCTCTCCTGATGGCGCACATGGCTGCTGTGTCGGCGTACACGCCGTCCATCGACGCGCGCAATGACGCCCAGGGTGGCGCTGATGCCTGGAGACCACCGGTCTGACACGACGACCGGCGAACTCCAGGCCGCGGCACCCGAAAGGGTCCGCGGCCTTTCTGTTTCCCGGAAACCGACAACCCGACTCCGGTCCGCCGGAGGAGGCGAGCCCCACAAGGAGGTGGAGCCGATGTCCCTCACCGCCGTGGTCGACGCAGTTCTGGAGCAGGCGCTGCCCTGCCACCTGGTCGACCCCGACCTGTTCTTCGCCGAGGCCCCGGCCGACGTCGAGCGCGCGAAGGCGCTTTGCGTCGACTGCCCGGTTCGCACCACCTGTCTCGCCGGCGCCCTTTCGCGTCGCGAGCCGTGGGGCGTCTGGGGTGGGCAGCTGGTGATGCAGGGCGTCGTCGTGCCGCGCAAGCGGCCCCGCGGCCGCCCGCGCAAGAACGAGGTCGCCGCATGATCGCGGCCCCTTTCACCGGGGTCGCACCTTCCACTGCCAACGATCGTCCGTCAGGAGAACTCGTCATGTATCTGCTCAACGAAACGCTCGCACTCGAGCGAATGACCGACCGGCGCCAGCGCGCCGTCGCCGAGGAGAGGCTGCGGCAAGTGACCGACGCGCGGCGGCTCGCAACCGCTCGCCGGCTCCAACGCCGGGCCAACTCGGCATCCCGCCGGGCTCGCGCTCTGATCCTGAGCGTGTGACCGGCACGAAAGGCCCCGCGGAGACAACCTGCTCCGCGGGGCCTTTCGCTGTGCGGGCTAGTGGGAGGGAGATCGCTCGTTAGTGTTCGGTCATGACGACCGTGTCGCCGGTGGAGCTCCGCTCGCGCGCGGTCGACGTGCTGTGCGACCCCGCACTTGCCGAGGTAGTCGACCTCGTCGCGTGGCAAGAAGGCGACGCAGTGCTCGTCGCCAACGCCGACGGTTCCGCCCGGCTGACCGCTGCCGGGACCGAGGTGCTGGCCGGGCGCGACCCGGTCGCGGACCAAGATCCATTGGCGTTCTCGTCGTTGGCGGAAGAGCTGGCCGACCGCTCGCCGCCGAACGCCCGCAACTCCTATCCCGATGCTCATGCGCGGCTGGCTTCGCTGTTCGCCGCGGATGCCGCCCCCGACCTGGCCGTCGTGCACACCGGCCGGCATTACTGGCCCGACCAGGGCGGCCACGACGGCGAGCACGGGTCGTTGTCGGTCGTGCAGTCGCGCGCCCCGCTGCTGCTCTCCGGTGCCGGCGTCACGGAGCGCGGCGTCCTCCAGGCATCGGCACGGGTCGTCGACATCGGCCCGACGCTCGCCTGGCTGGCAGGAGTGCCGCTGTCCGCGCTCGGCGGGCTCGACGGGCGGGTTCTCGTCGATGTCCTCGTGCCGGACAGCCGGCACGTCGTCGGGCTGTTGTGGGACGGCTGCAACTCCAACTCGCTCTACGCCTTGGCCCGGGCCGGCGAGCTGCCCAACGTGGCGCGGCTGCTGGCGCGGGGATGTGCGTTCAGCGGCGGCGCGATCGCGGAGTTCCCCAGCGTCACACTCGTCAACCACACGTCGGCGCTGACCGGGGTAGGGCCTGGCCGGCACGGCATCGTCAACAACGCCTACTTCGACCGTGGTGCCGCCGCCCAGCGGTTGACCAACGACGCGCGGACCTGGCACCGGTGGGCCGAGTGGCTCGCGCCCGGCGTACAGACTGTGTTCGAACGTGTCGACGCACCGACCGCATGTGTGAACGAGCCGGCGGACAGCGGTGCGGACTACTCGACGTTCGACCTCGTGCGCGGCGGCGGGTCGAGAGACGGTGCCGCGTCGATGGACGACATGCTGCCCGACCCGCGGAAGGACCCGCACGCGACACGGGACTACGTCGAAGCGCGCAAGGACTACGCGTGGTCGTCGTCGGTCGACGCGATCGGGCTCGAGCAGATGCTCTCGCTGTGGCCGTCGGCCCGCGAGGCGCCGCGGCTGACGTGGTGGAACACGCTGCTCACCGACACCGGTCATCACGCCGGCGGGCCGCACTCGGCGATCGCGCACGCCGCTATGCGGGATGCCGACAACCGGTTGGGCGTGTTCCTTGATCACGCCGAGCGCATCGGTGCGCTCGACGAGATGACGATCGTGTTGACGAGTGATCATGGGTCAGAAGGCGCGGACCCGACCTGCGTCGGCGACTGGGACGAGCCGCTGCGTGACGCAGGCATCACGTTCCGCGACGAGGCCTACGGCTTCCTCTACCTGAACTGTTGAGTGCGGGGCCCCCACGACCCGGTTGAACTCGATGGGTTGAGGAACCTTCCTTGCGCCCGAGGGCGCGGGTCGGCAGGTTTGCCGCATGCGCTCCCAGCAGCTGGTCATCCGGCTTCAGGCTGTCGTCACGGCTGCGGTGCTCTGCGCCGGCGTCGTCGCCACCGTCACCCACGACAACAGCACCCGGGGCGTACCCGTCGCCGGCGGGCAGGTGCTGCGACTCGTCCAGCGGGCTCCGCTGCAGATCGACCAAGCCGCGTCGGTTCGGATGGACATGAGCCTGCACATCTCCGGCGACGGCGTTGACGGGAGCGTGCACGTCGAGGCCGAGTTCGACCCGCAGAGCAAGGTGGGCGAGGGCAGCGCAGATGCGGCCGGCCACACGCTTCGCTACATGCAGTCCGCAGACACGCTGTACGCGCCCATCGCCGAGGGCCAGACGCTGATCTACTCGGGCAAGCACTACGTGGGTCTGACGATCAGCGGCGGCCAGTCCGACCAGCTCACCGGCTCGGACGGTCTGGGATATCTCCAGCTGCTCGCCGGCGCCGGCGGCCAAGTGCTCCGCTACGAGACGTCGACGATCGACGGCGTCCATGTGACGCGGTACCACGTGAACGTCGACGTGGCAGCGGCACTCGCGCGTACGCCGGAACAGCTGCGGAGCACGTATGCAGACCAGCTGTCCACGCTCGGCCTCACGACAATTCCCTTGGACGTCTGGCTTGATGACCAGGGCTCGCCGCGACAACTGAAGCTGAGTCTCACGGCGCAGGGGACGACGGCCGAGATCCTCATCCATCTGACCCCGTCCGACAAGCCGGTCCACGTCGAGCTGCCGTCCGCCGACGACGTCTACATGGCGAGCAGCGCCCAGGAGTTCGCCGCCATCGCCTACGGCGTCAACTAAACCGCCTCAGCCGGCTTGGCGGCCCAACACCCGCCGCTGACGTGGAACGCGGCGTTCAGCCGGACTTGTTCTGCTGTTCTTGATCGTCGCCGAGACTCGCCACATCCAATTCTGTCGAGCCGGTGCTTTCCTCCGCCACCTGTGCAAGGGTGAGGCCGCTGGCGTGCCGGGACCGGTCCGGACCTCGTGCTTACTTGGCCGCTGTCTTACGACCGAGCGCGAACGACGACGAGGACGCATGATTTTTCCACCCAATCCGCTCGACGGTTCTGCGACGTATCGCCGTCGCGCCCGACGCTTCGTCGCCTTCGCCTTCCTTGTCGCGGTTTGCTTCGCAGCGACGGGCGGCGTCGCCGCGCTGCCTGCCGCGCATGCAGCCCAGGCCCAGGTTCAGGACAAGTCCGGGGCGGGCGCTCCAGCCGGCGAAGATCCGGCTGAACGCGACGCCGTCAACGGCAAGCTCGGCTATCACGAGAACCGCAACTATCCCTACGGCCTGATCGGCTTCCTGCTGGTGCTGACGCCCGTCGTTCTCATTGCTGCGCGGCGCTGGAAGTCTACGGAGGGAGACGCGTGACGACACTCGCTCCCGAGGAGATCACCCTGCGCAGCGCTCTTCACCCCGCTGCAGCCACCCGCGCCATGGTCACGTCGGCGGATCGGCCGCGGCTCACCTGGCACCAGGACGTCCTCACCTGCCTGCTGTGCACCTGGCTGATGATGGGCCTCTTCATGGACGCCTGGGCGCACACCAACCAGACAACCCTCGACTCCATCGCGACGCCGTGGCATGGCCTGTTCTACGGCAGCTTCCTGGCTCTCGCGTCGTGGATCCTCTGGCACCTGCGCTGGCATCACGACGCTGGTCACCGCGGCCTCGCGGCCATCCCGGTCGGTTACGGCGGCGCGGTGCTCGGTCTCATGATCTTCAGCGTCGGGGCGATCGGTGACCAGGTCTGGCATCTCACCCTCGGCATCGAGCGCGATCTGAAGGCGTTTCTCAGCCCGACGCACCTGCTGCTGATCATCGGCATGTTGCTGATGGTCAGCGCTCCACTGCGGTCGCAGTGGTCGCGTCCCGGCCCGATGGCCCCGACGTTCCGGCAGTTCCTGCCGGCGATCTGGTCGCTGACGTTGACGATGATGCTCACCGGCATCGCCTACAACTACGCCTACATCTACCCGAGCGGTCTGGTGACGATCGGCCAGAAGGGGTTCGTGCAGGGCTTCCCCGGTCAGACGTCGATCCCGCTGCTCAATGTCTTCTCGGCCAGGTTCGAGGTGCAGGGCCTGCTGATGATGCACATGACGACGTTCATCCTTGTGCTGCCCATCCTCGTCGCGTTGCGGCGATGGCGTCGACTGCCCTTCGGCAGCATCACGCTGCTCGTCACCACGGTGACCGGCGCGGTGCTGGAGATCTTCCAGTACTCCTTCGGCTGGACCCTGCTGGCGGCCGTCATCGGCGGACTCGCCATGGACCTGTTGGCCCGGGCGTTGAAGCCCAACACCTCATCCGTCTGGGCATTCCGGACGTTCGCCCTGCTGGCGCCGATGGTGCTGTGGATCCCCTACTTCGTCGTCATCGCGATCGCCTATCACGTGGGATGGCCGCTCGAGCTGAGCACGGGAAGCACGGTGCTGACCGGCTTCGCGACGTTGGCGATGAGCTTCCTGGTCGCGCCGTCGCCGATCCCGCCCTACACCGACAGCGCAGTCAGCGAGGCCACGGCATGAACATCGGCTGGCAGGGCCTGGCGATCTTCGCGGTCGCGCTGCTGCTCGTGTTCGGTTTCACGCGATGGGGCGAGATCGTTCGCTCGTTGCACCGTGCCCAGAAGGAGTTCCGCGGCCACGCCCGCACGGCGGCCCCCGCACGCGAGCATCCGGAGGACGTCGGTCATACCTGATCCTCAGCTGACCCGATCGGAACCACAGATGTGCCGATGGAATGAAGGAGTGACATGACCGAAACCGTGACCGTGCCACCGGTCGAGCAACAGAGCATCTCGACCGATGCCGCTCGCCTGCTTGCTACGACGACCAAGTCCGTCCCGCAGAACGTCGGCAACAGTCCGCGATGGTTGCTGTCGCTGCTGCCGTGGATGGCGCTGGACGCAGGGACGTTCCGGGTCAACCGGCGCAAGGTCATCGCGCCGCCTCCGCGCCGGGTGCACGCCACGGTCTCGGGTGCGAGCGCGACCGTCGATCCGGCCCAGCTGAAGGCTGTTCCGATCTTCCGTGGCCTGCCCGACGACGCGCTTGCGGCGATCGCATCGCGGCTGACCGTCGAGCAGCACGCTGCGGGTGACACGGTTCAGCAGGAAGGTGCGCCGAGCCGCTTCGTCATCGTGGCAGACGGCAAGGTGGAGGCCGTCGGCAGCGACCCGCACGGCCTCGACATCCGACTGGCCCTGCTCGGTGCCGGCACCTACATCGGTCAGGAGGCGTTGGTCCGCAGCGACACGCCATCGGCGGCCACCGTCCGTGCCTCGACGCCCACAACACTGCTCGTCCTCACTCGTGAGAGCTGGGACGCGATCGCGAGCAACGGGGTCGGCGTCGCCGACGCGATGGCCGAGATGGCGATGGTCACGGACATGGCCAACCAGTTCGGTGAGCGTGAGATCGAATTGCAGTCCGGACACGAGGGCGAGGTGGAGATCCCCGACACCTTCGTCGACTACGAGGACGACCCGCGCGAGATCGGGCTCAACATCGTGCAGACGGTGCTCCGGGTGCACACCCGTGTCACCGACCTCTACAACTCCCCCCACGACCAGCTCAACCAGCAGCTTCGACTGACCGTCGAGGCGATGAAGGAACGCCAGGAGTGGGACCTCATCAACCACCCCGAGACCGGGTTGATCGGCCAGACGGCGCCGAGCATGCGGCTCAAGGCACGGCGCGGTGCGCCCACGCCGGACGACATGGATGAGCTGCTGACTCTGGTCTGGAAGCAGCCCGCGTTCTTCCTCGCCCATCCTCGCGCCATCGCCGCGTTCGGTCGCGAATGCACGCGACGGGGTGTGCCACCGCCCACGGTGCAGATGTTCGGCTCACCGTTCCTGACCTGGCGCGGGGTGCCCCTCGTCCCGTCGGACAAGATCGGGTTGCGGGCCGGCTCCAACAGTGGCGGGCGAACCAGCATCCTGCTGATGCGCGTTGGTGCGGAGCGCCAAGGGGTTGTCGGGCTGCATCAACCCGGGCTGCAGGACGAGATGCCCGGTAGCCCGAGCCTGTCGGTGCGGTTCATGGGCATCAACCAGACCGCCGTGTCGTCGTACCTGCTGACGCTGTACTCGTCCGTGGCTGTCATGACGGACGACGCTCTCGGTGTCCTCGAGGACGTCGAGGTCGGTCGCTACCATGAGTACGAGTAACGGCAACGGCGCCCACGACGGCTCGAGCAATGCCGCCAGCAACGGCCACGGCCCGGTCGGGCCGCTGGGTGCACCGTCCGCGGAGTGGCTGGCTCAGCTGGCCAACTCGATGTTCCGGCTGCCGCCGTCCGGTGTCGCCGATGCCGGAACGTCGCCGGCCGTGGCCTCGGCGCCGACGAGTGACCCGCACGCCGCTGTGACGACGACTCCTGTCATCACGGCGCCGGCGCCGCCGGTGCCGACAGGAGCGCCGCACAGTCCGGTAGCACCGCCCGGCATGCCGGTGTCGGCCGAGCCGTTGACCGACCCGACGGCCGCGTATTACTTCCTCGGCAGCGCGACCAGCGGCTCGCCGTTGGGCGCGGTTGCGGAGGGTATGCCCGTGCCGGCGGACGCTGCGTCGACGGCGTCGAGCGACCCCTATGCCGCCCTGACGACAGCTCCTGCGACCACGGCGCCGAAGCCGCCGGTGCCGACAGTCGTGCCGCACAGTCCGGCGGCACCGCCCGGCATGCCGGTGTCGGCCGAGCCGTTCACCGACCCGACGGCCGCGTACTACTTCCTGACCGGCCCGGCCGACGGGTCGGCGTCAGGCATGCCGGCGGCACCGGCGCAGCCGCCGGGTCCGGCGTGGCTATCTCCGGGGGTCGCGGGCGACCCGAGTGTCACGGCCGCCCGCGCGGACTTCCCCGCGCTGCACCAGCAGGTGCACGGCAAGCCGCTGATCTGGTTCGACAACGCGGCGACGACGCAGAAGCCACGCGCTGTGATGGACGCCCTGACGCACTTCTACGAGCACGACAACTCCAACGTGCACCGAGGCGCGCACACGCTCGCCGCTCGGGCGACCGATGCCTATGAAGGCGCGCGCGCAAGCGTTGCCCGGCTGCTCGGCGCGAGCAGCCCCGAGGACATCGTGTTCGTCCGGGGCACGACCGAGGGCATCAACCTGGTGGCGCAGAGCCTCGGCCGGCAAACCGTCGGCCAGGACGACGAGATCGTGGTGACCACGCTCGAGCACCACGCGAACATCGTGCCCTGGCAGATGCTCGCGAAGGAGAAGGGCGCCAAGCTTCGCGTCGTCGAGGTCGACGACAGCGGCCAGGTCCTGCTCGACCACTACGCGAGCCTGCTCAACCCGCGCACCCGGATCGTCGCCCTGAGTCACGTGTCCAACGCGCTTGGCACTGTCTTGCCGGTCGAGCAGATGATCGCGATGGCCCACAAGTTGGGCGTGCCGGTCGTGGTCGACGGCGCGCAGTCCGTTGCGCACATGCCGGTCGACGTCAACGCACTCGACGCCGACTTCTACGTCTTCTCCGGGCACAAGATCTTCGGCCCGACCGGCATCGGGGCCGTCTACGGTCGGCGTGACTTGTTGGAGAGCATGCCTCCGTGGCAGGGCGGCGGCAGCATGATCCGCGACGTCACGTTCGACGCGACCGTCTACAACGACCCGCCCTACAAGTTCGAGGCCGGGACGCCGTCGATCGCCGACGCCGTCGGTCTGCGCGCCGCGGTGGACTACGTCATGAGCCTGGGCATGCCGCGCATCTTCGCGCACGAGCAGGCACTCACGCAGACGTTGATGCAGACGCTCGGATCGATCCCGGGCGTGCGCCTCATCGGGACAGCCGCGGACAAGGTTGGCGTGGCGTCGTTCGTCATCGACGGCATACCGACCGAGCGGATCGGCACGATGCTCGACCAGCAGGGCATCGCCGTACGCTCCGGCCATCACTGCGCGCAGCCGGCGCTACGTCGTTTCGGGCTCGAGAGCACGGTTCGCCCGTCGCTCGCTTTCTACAACACCGACGCCGAGATCGAGACCCTGGGTCGCGCGGTGCGCGACATCACCCGCAGCGTGCACTGACGAAGCCGGCGAGGGTCAGCGCCGGGCGGTGACCTTCTTGGCTGGGGCCTTCTTGCCCACCGTGACCTTCTTGGCGGGCGCCCTCTTGCGGGTGGGGGGTGCTTCGGTGACGTCGATCGTCGGGTGGGGGAGCTCCTCGCGGGCGGCTTCGCGGAACTGCTTGCGCGGGTTTTCCATGTCGCCGAGTGACACGACCTCTCGGCGGAACAGCAGGGCCACCGACCAGTCGATGACGACCTGCAGCTTGCGCGCGGTGGTCGGCATCCGGCTGACGTGGTAGAGCCGGTGCATCAGCCACGCGGGCATTCCCTTGAGCTTGACGCCGTAGACCTTGGCCGCCCCTTTGTGTAGACCGAGGCTGGCCACCGATCCGGCGTAGGAGTGCTTGTAGGCCTTCGGCTCCTTGCCGCGCTGGACCGCGGCGATGTTCTTGGCGAGTCGCGCGGACTGGCGGACGGCGTGCTGCGCGCTGGGACTGCACGATGCTCCGGGAGTCGAGAGGTCGGGGACGTTGGCGATGTCGCCCGCGGCCCACACGCCCGGCAGGTCCTTGACGCGCATCATCTCGTCACACATCACCCGCTTGCGTTCGTCGAGTGGCAGGTCGCTGCGCTCGACGACCGGGTTGGGTCGTACGCCGGCCGTCCACACGATCGTCCCGGCTTCGAACGCGTCACCGTCGTCGAGCTGCACAAGCCCCTTGGCGATCGAGACAACCCGTCGTCCGAGCCGGAGGTCGAACCCTCTGCGTTCCAGCTGCTTGCGGGTGTACTCGCCCATCTCGGGCCCGATTTCCGGGAGAATGTGGTCGTTCGCCTCGACCAGCACCCAGCGCATCAGCTCCGGCTTCAGCCGCGGGTAGTAGCGCAGCGCGTATCGCGCCATGTCCTCGAGCTCGGCGATGGTCTCCACGCCGGCGTAGCCGCCGCCGACGAATGCGAACGTCAGCGCCTTGCGCCGGACGTGCTCGTCCTCTGTCGTCGACGCCACGTCCAGCTGGCTGAGCACGTGGTCGCGCAGGTAGATCGCCTCCGGCAAGGACTTGAGGCCGATGGCGTGATCAGCCAGACCGGGCACCGGCAGCGTGCGCACGATCGATCCGGCCGCGACGACGAGGACGTCGTATCCGACCTTCCGAGCCGGCCCGGAGGTAGGCCGCAGGGTCACCTGTCGCGACGCGTGGTCGATGTGCGTCACACAGCCGGTGAGGATCTCGCAGCGGTGCAGCACCTTGTGCAGGGCGACGACGACGTGCCGCGGCTCGATGCTCCCGGCCGCGGCTTCCGGCAGGAACGGCTGGTAGGTCATCCGGGCATGCGGGTCGATCACCGTGATCGACACCTTGCCCCTGCGGGCCAGCTTCTGCAGCCGGTGCGCCGTGTAGAGCCCCACGTAGCCGCCACCGACGATGAGGATGCGGGGCGTCGACATCGCCGTCGCTACCCCCTTCGGTCAGGCCGCTGAACCGGATTCCACCGTAGTGGGCGGCTTGGCGCGCCGCAGCAGCTTCATCAAGTTGAAGAGCGACATGATGACGGCGTGAGCCTCCTGCCCGACCTGCCCTTCTGGGCGGAGTTACTCGTGTTCGCCGCCGCCGCGGTCACCATCTGGGTGGCCGGCATCTTCCTGTCGAACTACACCGATGTCCTCGCCGAACGGATCCATCTCGGCCAGGCGTTGGGCGGCCTGATCCTGCTGGCGGTGGCAACCAACCTGCCGGAGATCGCCATCACCTACACGGCGGCAGCGAGTGGCCACCTCGACATCGCCGTCAGCAACATTCTCGGCGGGATCGCTATCCAGACCGCGCTGCTTGCGGCGCTCGACGCATTCGGTGTGCGGCAACGACGCCCTCTCACCTATCAGGCCGCCAGTCTCACCCTCGTCATCGAAGGTGCGGTCGTGCTCGCGGTGCTGGTCGCTGTCGTGATGGGCACGCAGCTGCCCGACACGCTCATCAAGTTCCGGCTCACCCCGGACGTCGTGCTCATCACGGTCATCTGGGTGACCGGGCTCGTGCTCGTCCAACGCGGTGGCGGTGCCCTGCCGTGGTCCAACTGTGGCGAGGCACCGGACAGCCAGCCGGAACCGCGCGGGCACTCCCGCACGAAGACGGCGGACAAAGCCGCGGACAAAGGTGTGAGCACCACGAAGGTGCTGGTCGTGTTCAGCGTTGCAGCGCTCGCGACACTGGTTGCCGGCGCGCTGGCGGAGGAGAGCGGCAGCGCGGCGGCCGACCACGTCGGGCTCTCCGGCGTCGTGTTCGGTGCCACCGTGCTCGCCGCCGCAACCGCACTGCCCGAGCTGAGCACCGGCCTCACCGCGGTCCGGATGGGTGACTACAAGCTGGCCTTCGGCGACATCTTCGGCGGCAATGCGTTCCTTCCGGTGCTGTTCCTGCTCGCCGTGCTCGTCTCGGGCAAGCCGGTGCTGCCGCATGCGCACGCGACGGACATCTACCTGACCGGGCTCGCGGCACTGCTCACGGTCATCTACGTGGCCGGGCTGGTCTTCCGCCCCGCGAAGCAGCACTTCCGGCTCGGGGTGGACAGCATCACGGTAGTCGTTCTCTACGTCCTCGGCATCGTCGGACTGGTCGCACTGCCCGCGTGACGACGGCACCGGCGCGCGCAGCAACCTAGACTCGATGCTCGTGCCGCGTCGACGTCTCGTTCTCGCCTCTGCGTCTCCGGCGCGGTTGCGCCTGCTGCGCGACGCCGGATTCGACCCGGACGTGGTGGTCAGCGGTGTCGACGAGTCGGCCGTCCGGCACGAGGACCCGTGGGAGCTTGTCCGCATGTTGGCCGAGCGCAAGGCTCGTGCGGTTGCCATCGACGTCACCGATGACGCGATCGTCGTGGGCTGCGACTCGCTGCTGCTCTTCGACGGCGCCGCGCTCGGCAAGCCGTCGTCACCACAGGACGCCACGAGTCGCTGGCAGCGCATGCGCGGTCGAACCGGTGCACTGATCACCGGTCACTGCGTGGTCGACCCGGCAAACGGTCGGACGGCCGCCGACGTCGCCGACACCGTCGTGCGATTCGGGACGCCGAGCGATGCCGAGATCGCTGCCTACGTCGCAACGGGGGAGCCGCTTCGCGTCGCGGGAGCGTTCACGCTCGACGGCCGGTCGGCGCCGTTCATCGACGGCATCGACGGTGACCCGGGCAACGTCATCGGACTGTCACTTCCCCTGTTCCGACGGCTGCTCGCCGAGGTCGACGTCGGCATCACCGACCTGTGGGGGGCGGTGCCGGCATGCTGAAGATCGGTGCGATCGAGGTGGACCCCCCGGTCGTCCTCGCCCCGATGGCAGGGGTCACGAACCCGGCCTTCCGCCGGCTGTGCCGGTCGTATGGCCGCGGCCTCTACGTGAGCGAGATGATCTCGTCGCGCGCACTCGTCGAGGGCAATGCGAAGACCCGCGCCATGGTGCGCCGAGAGACCGACGCTCCGGTGCACAGCATTCAGCTCTCCGGAGTCGACCCGGTGGTTGTGGCCCGCGCCGTGCGCATCGTCGTCGAGGACTACGGCGCAGACCACATCGACATCAACATGGGCTGCCCCGTTCCGAAGGTCACCCGTCTGGGCGGCGGCGCGGCGCTACCCGTCCACCGCAGGCTGCTGCGCGACATCGTTCGCTCGGCAGTCCGCGCCGCCGGCGTCGTACCCGTCACGATCAAGATGCGTAAGGGCGTCGACGACGACACCTTGACCTACCTGGAGACCGGTGCGATCGCCGAGGGCGAGGGCGTGACCGCCGTCGCGCTGCACGCCCGGACCGCGGAACAGCTCTACTCCGGCCGGGCGGACTGGGATGCCATCGCGAGGCTGAAGGAGCATGTGCAGACCATTCCCGTGCTCGGTAACGGTGACGTGTGGGCTGCGCCGGACGCCGTGCGGATGATGCGGGAGACCGGGTGTGACGGTGTCGTGGTCGGTCGAGGTTGCCTGGGCCGGCCCTGGCTGTTCGGCGACCTCGAGGCGGCCTACGCCGGAAGGCCGATCGCGCCGCCGCCCGCGTTGGGCGAGGTCGTCGAGGTCATGCGCCGGCACGTCCGTCTCCTCGTCGAGCTGCAGGGCTCGGAGCACTACGGCGTGAGCGACTTCCGCAAGCATGTGGGCTGGTATCTCACCGGCTACGCCGCCGGGCCGGAGCGCCGTCGCCGACTGGCTCAGTCGTCGTCGCTCGCGGAGCTCGACGACCTGTTGTATGACCTCGATCCCACGGTGACGTTGCCGGCAGACGCGCAGCATCTGCCGCGGGGACATCTGCACGGCCCGCGACCCGTGACGCTGCCGGAGGGCTGGCGCGAACAGGCCGACGACCCGACGCCTCCTGCTGGGGCGGACCTTCCCTCCTCGGGCGGCTGAGCCTCGCCCGCTAGCGATACGTTGCCCGGCATGACGCCAGAGCCCTTACTGGACCGACCGAGAATCGAACCGCTGCCGGCGGATGACGCCGTCGCGCAACGGCTCGCCGTCGGCGCCGATCGCAACGACGGTCGCCCACTCAACATCTTCCTGACACTCGCCCGCCACGAAGAGCTGTTCAACAGCTTCGGCCGGCTCGGATCGCTGCTGTTGTTCAAGGGGCGACTCCCGGCGCGGGAGCGGGAGCTCGTCATCCTGCGCGTCGGCTACGGGGCCCAGTCCGAGTACGAGTTCGGTCAGCACACAGTCATCGGCCGCGAAGCCGGAATCACCGACGAGGAGATCACGCGGCTGGCCGCCGCCGACCTCGACGGCTGGTCGCCTGACGACGCTGCCTTGCTGCGAATGGCGGACGAGCTCTGCCGGAACGACTTCGTGTCGGCAGAAACCTGGACCGACCTCACCCGCCGTTGGGACAACACCGAGCTGCTCGAGCTGCTCGTCCTCGCGGGTTACTACCGGCTCGTCTCCGGCATGTTGAACAGCGCGGGGGTGGCCCTCGAGCCGCGCACCCCAGGCTGGCCGGAGGGTGCAGCAGACTTACGGCGCGCGCCGAGGGAGCCGGCGCGATGACCGCCGACCCCGGACGGCCGGAGCACGGCCGGTTCGCCGGCCGTCGGGTGCTCGTCGTCGGCGGCGGGACCCGGCGCACCGACGATCCCGATGCTCCGGTCGGCAACGGCCGCGCGATCGCCGTGACGGTCGCCCGCCACGGCGGCACGGTCGCCGTCAACGACATCGACGCCGATGCCGCGCAGGAGACAGCGCAGCTCGTGCTCGCAGCCGGCGGACGCGAGTCACCGGTCATCGTCGCCGACGTCGGCGACGAGGTCGCGTGTCAGGCCATGGTGGTCGAGGCGGCCGACCGGCTCGGGGGCCTCGACGGCCTGGTGCTCAACGTCGGCATCGGACTCGGCCGGGGGCTCATGGAGACGAGCGCACACGACTGGGATCGCGTCCTGGCGGTGAACCTGCGCTCGAACTTCCTCGGTCTGCAGGCCGCACTTCCGCTCATGGACGAGGGCTCCAGTGTCGTGCTCATCTCCTCGATCGCCGGGCTGCGCCCCGGCAGCAACGTGCCGGCGTACGACGCGTCCAAGGCGGCGCAGATCGGGCTGGCACGCCACGCCGCGCGCGAGGCGGCTGCCCGCGGGATCCGCATCAACACGGTCGTTCCCGGGCTGATCGACACGCCGCTGGGGCGTCTCGCGACGCAGGGGCGGCCGGGCCGCGCCGGCACCCGGATCCCGTTGGGACGGCAGGGAACGGCATGGGAGGTCGCGGACGCCGTCACGTTCCTGCTCAGCGACGAGGCCCGCTACATCACCGGCCAGGTGCTGGCGGTGGACGGCGGGCTGTCGACGGTGGGCTGACGGCCGACTACGGTCCCGACATGACAACTGCACAGATCCAGGTCGTGCGAGCTACCCGAGCCGACGCCGACCGGTTGGGCAGTGCCCTGGCCGGCGCGTTCGTGGACGACCCGGTCTTCGGCTGGCTCATCCCGCTCGGTGTGGAGCGGCGGGACGAGCGACTGCGCACCTTCTTCACGAGCATGGCGCGGTCCTACCTGCGCCGCGACAAGCACGCCTACCTCGCCGGTGATGGGGTGGGCGCCGCCTTGTGGTCCGCTCCCGGATCGTGGAACCTGCCCGCGACCGAGATCGCCCGCGAGGCGCGACCGTCGTTTCGGGCGTTCGGCGGCGGGATCATCCGTGCCCTGCGGGTGCAGCTGGAGGTGGAGGGCGGCCACCCGAAGGACCCGAAGCACTGGTACCTCGGCTACCTCGGCGTCGCACCCGGTCATCAGGGGCAGGGCATCGGAGCTGCGATGCTGCGCGAGGTCCTGGCGCAGGCCGACGAGGCCGGAACGCCGGCCTACCTCGAGTCGTCGAACGAACGCAACCTGCCGCTCTACGAGCGGCACGGGTTCGTGGTGACCAAGGCCTACCAGGCGCTCGGCCGCGGGCCGACGATCTGGCGGATGTGGCGCGAACCGACGTCCTAGCCGTTACGCCGGCGCAGCTGCCAGGCCAGCACGTATTCGGCCATTGCACTCCCCGCCGCGACGCCCGCCGCCGCTACGCCGCGCGCCCGGGTGAGCCGGCCACCGCTGACGAGGGTCGCGACGACCGCACCGTCGACGGTGTCGGCAACGCCCTGCAGGACGAGCTGGCGCGACACGTCCCGTCCCGGCCGGGTCGCGGCGAGCGACGTCAGACCGAGCGCCACGTCACGCACGCCGAAATAACGGAACAGGACGCGAAGCGCCCGGTCGTCCGGGGAGCCGCCGGG
>JAVEEE010000139.1 GCA_030840615.1 Frankiaceae bacterium
CACTCGTCGGGAACAGCAGCGTCGAGTCGTAATACGCGCACTCGTGGCCGGCCTTGTCGACGTAGCGTTCGACCCGGTAGCCGCCGGTCGACCCGAAGTGGCTCACCTGGACGGCGTTGCACGTGTAGCCCTTCGCTGCCCGGCCCGACTTGAAGTCTGCCGCGGGGGCCCGCCCCTGGATCTTCTCCGGCAACGATCCCTTGCCGCAGGCGATGTCCTTCGTCGGCTTGGGCTGCGCGGGCGGCTTCGACGCCGCCCCGGACGTTCCGCCGGTGACGACGACTGCGGTGACCGCTGCGGCGGCGGCAAGCCTCCACGCAGGGTGGGTGATACGCATCTGGGCCTCACGGGACGTCGGGGGTTCTGGGCTGTCCGGCTGTCCTATGTCTGATTCGACGCCGGGGCCCGAACTCCTACCGCTGCCGGCGCAGCAGGTGCGCTCGCGCGGCGGCGTCCCCCGGCCCGGACCGCGCGGCCAGCCGGTCGGCGACGGCCGAGCGGTGGGTCGCGTCGACGTTGCCGCCGTACTTGAACTTGCCCGTCACCTCACGCACCTGCAGCCGCAGTGCGCGGATGCCCGGCAGCCGCCTGACGTGCGCGGCGGGGTCGGCGTGGCCGGCCCCGGGCTCGTAGGCCTCGAGCTGGCGGCGGAGGACGGCGAGCTTGGCGTCCTCATCGTCGAGGATCTCCGCGTCACACACGAGCTGTGCGGCTGCGTAGTAGGTGGTGGGGATGCCCAGCGCCGGGTCCTCGTCGTCCACCGCCTTCCACGCCGAGGGAACGTAGGCCCAGTCCCCCGCCACCGACAGGAGGACCGTGGGGTTCTCCTCGATCGCCTCCCACACCGGGTTGGGACGGGCGAGATGCAGCAGCACGTCCGGGTCGGCACCGTCGCCGTCGACCAGGAACTGGGTCGGCACGACGACCGGCAGCTCCCGGCGGCCCGGAGCGCAATGACCCGGCGCGATCAGGTGGCCGAAGCCCTGCGACCGGACGAAGTCCCAGACCTCCGTGTCGTCGAACGGTGCGTCCCAGGGGTGGACGAGCACTGCTTCAGTCCCCGTCCCGGGCTCGCCGCCCACTGACCACCGAAGCCAGCCCTACGCCGGCAGCAGCCAGCGAGGCCCCAAGCAGCGCACGCCGAGCGCTCGGTCCGCTGTCGGCCAGCGAGCCGTCACCGTCACCGCGGCCGCCCTGGCTTCCGTGCGCGCCGCCGGCTCCCCCATGCGCAGACAACCGGAACGGCAACGCCACCAGCAGCTCGACGTTGCGATCGTGCCGCGCGCCGCGTCGACCGTCCGTGCCGCTGCCGACGCCACCGCGCTCCTGCCAGTCGTTTGCGGCCAGCTCGCGCGACAGCGACGCGAGGTGCAACGCCGAGTCGAGTCGCGGCTGGTGCAGCAAAGGTGCTGCCGAGTCGATGATCGTGCCGAAGACCGACAGGGTGCCGTCGCGGTTGTCGACGACCTCGATCATGCGCGCCTGCTCCGGCCAGTCGACGTGCGCGGCGGTGTTGAGCTCCCAGAAGCCTCCGGCGAACGGCGACCCCTTCGGCCGGCGATGCGGAACGACAGCGTTGACATGCGTGTGTCCGTTGACCCAGAGCACGACATTCGGGTAGCGGAGCAGCAGCGCCTCGACCTCGTCACCCATGACCCGCGGCGGTCCCTGTGCGTCGGCGCCCTCGACGAACGGGTTGTCCATCGTCCCGATCGTGTGGTGGCTGAACAGCACGATGACGCGGTTGCGCGCGCTGGTGTGCACCACGTTGCCGTTCTGGTCGAGGTGTCGCGCGTGCCTCGACTTCAGCTGCCGCTCCAGCCAGTCGACCTGTGCGCGATCCATCGACCCTTCGGCATAGCCGTTGGGGTTGACCGTGTCGAGCGTGAGGAAAGTGACCGGCCCATGGTCGAACGTGTAGTACGCCGTGCCGTCGGCCTTGTTGCGCGCCGTGAAGCCGTGCCCGCGCGGCGTACCCGTCGTACGGAAGTACTCCGAGACCGTCTCCGTCCGGGTGAGCACCTTGCGGGCGGCGTCAGCCGTCACGGGTTGCGCCGGCGCCGTCGTCATGACGGTCGCGAGGAACGAAGGATCAGAGGCGAGTCCCGCCGCAACATCGTTCTCGGAAAGGCCGAGCGGGGCCGACACCACCTTCAGCGATCCCTGGGCTATCTCGTTGAGGTGGAACGACTGCGGGAAGTTGCCCTGCACGAGGCCGTCGTGGTTTCCGTAGGCGGCATACCAGGGCACCGACAGCCCTCGCGGGGTGAACGGCCGCCTCGCCGCCGCGAGCAGGCCGGGCACCGTGGGGAACCCGTAAGACGTGTGTGCGATGTCGGCCGTGCTGCCCCCCGGCCGCGGCTCCGGGTGCCAGTAATGCGGGTCGTCGGTGAAGGTCCAGTCCGCCACACCTTCATAGCGCGAGTGGTCACCGGAGTCCGGACGCACCCGCGTCCCGTCGAGCACGTCGATGTGCCAGCGCGTCTCGTTGCGCTGGCAGTTGTCGACGTTGTCGCCGGTGCTCATGACGAACGCCAACCGTTGACCCGTCACCGGTCCGCGACCGACGTTCTCCACGGCATGGACGATCGCGTCGGCGACCTGCACCGTGAGCATCTCGTGCGGCCGGTAGGCGGCCGCGAAGACGAGGTTGGATCCGGGTGAGCCGTCGTTGTAGCGGTCGGTCCACTCGACCCTGGCCGGCGACTGGACATCGATGAGGTGCATGTCGGTCAGCTGGGCGAAGGCCACCAGTGCCCGCCGGCGAGCGGCCCGCCCCTGCTGTGCCGGCACTCCCAGGTCGGCACGGACCAGCGGCGACTCACCCGCCCCCAGGACCAGCCGTGCATAGCCACCGGGATGACCGGCACGGGAACCTCGAAGCAGCGTGTGGTCGAGCGTCGTACCCGCGGGTGCGGCCAAGCCGGTGGCCGCTGCGGCCGCCCGCGCCGGGAACAGGTCGAGACCGGTCAGCGCGGTCACAGCCGCCCCGTAGGCCGCCCCCCGCAGCACGTCTCGACGGCTGGGCAGCGGGTGCACGAGCTCATCCTCCCTGCTCACGCAAAACCCCGCAGCGCGCTGAGCGAAAACCCCGCAGCGTGGGATAGCGTTTCGGGGCCGAGATCATCTGCCCTCTCTCTCGCGGAGGCACAGACCGAGTGACTCAAGACACGGGGGCAGCCTCCGCTGCCGCGCATTCCGGCGCGCCTGATGACGTCGTAACGATCAAGCTCCCCGCTGCGGGCGCCTACCTCTCGGTTCTCCGCACGGCCACCGCGGGCCTCGCCGCCCGGCTCGACTTCACGCTGGACGAGATCGAAGATCTCCGCATCGCCGTCGACGAGGCCTGCGCGATGCTGCTCACCCAGGCGGTGCCGGGCGCCGACCTCGAGTGCCAGTTCGCGCTCGGCGCCGACAGCATGCGGATCTCCGTGAGCGTCCTCACCCTCGACGGCCTCGAGCCTTCCCGCGACACCTTCGCCTGGACGGTGCTGTCGGCGCTCGCCGGCGAGGTCGACAGCTTGGCCGGGGTCGACAACCGGGTCACCATCGCTCTGCTCAAGCGCCGGAGCGGGACGGGCCAGTGAGCGAACCGGTCGAGCTGCAGGTGGCGGTAGCCGCCCCGCTGACCGCGGCAGAAGAGCGCGCCGTGCGCACCGCCAACGACCGCGCCCATGCGCGCACGTTGTTCGGGGACCTCGCCGCGCTTCCCGAGAGCGACCCGCGGCGCCAGCGCGTGCGCGACGAGCTCGTCGAGATGCACCTTCCACTCGTCGAATACCTCGCGCGTCGCTTTCGCAACCGGGGCGAGCCGCTCGACGACCTCGTTCAGGTGGCGACGATCGGTCTCATCAAGTCCGTCGACCGTTTCGACCTCGGACGGGGGGTCGAGTTCTCGACGTATGCAACACCGACGATCGTCGGCGAGATCAAACGGCATTTCCGCGACAAGGGGTGGGCGATCCGGGTCCCGCGCCGTCTCCAGGAGCTGAAGCTCGCGCTTGCCAAGGCCACCAGCGAGCTGTCGCAGAAGAACGGCCGCGCACCCACGGTGGCAGAGCTGGCCCTGCACCTGAGCCTCAGCGAGGAAGACATCCTCGAGGGGCTGGAGTCCTCCAACGCCTACTCGGCGGTCTCGCTCGACGCGCCAGACAGCGGCGACGACGACTCCCCCGCCGTCGCCGACTCCCTCGGCGTCACCGACGAGTCACTCGAAGGCGTCGAGTACCGCGAGTCGCTCAAGCCGTTGCTCGAGAAGCTGCCGCCGCGGGAGAAGAAGATCCTGCTGCTCCGGTTCTTCGGCAACATGACCCAGTCCCAGATCGCGGCCGAGCTCGGGATCTCGCAGATGCACGTCTCGCGCCTGCTCGCCCGCACGCTGGCCCAGCTCCGTGAAGGCCTTCTCGCCGAGGACTAGAGCCACGTGGCCCCGCGTGGCGAGCTAGGCACGGTCCGCCCGCGCGGTCTCCAGCCGGAGCAGGGTGACCAGGGTCGGTACGGCGACGACCGCCAGGGCGACCGCAGCCGGCGTCAACGTCGAGCGTTGGTACCAGGCGACGACCAGCGCGAAGAACTGGACCAGTAGGGCAGGCGTGCGGGCCCAGCGTCGAGCGCGCCAGACCCCTCGGCCGACGAGCACGACCGCGGCGCCGTAGCCGGTCAACAGCACTCCGAGTGCGACCGCGACCGGCCGGTCCGTCGGGTGCCCGACCAGCGCTGCGATGACGAAGCCGACGCCGGCGACGACTCCCGCGACGCCCTCGAGACCGACGAGCAGTGCACTTCCCACCCTCGCCGCCCGCGCAGTCACGGACAGATCTTCGCGGCTCAGACCACCCAACCGGCGTGTCGGGGGGTCAATCGGTCACGGCCGCGAAGATCTGCGGCCGGCCGCTACCCTCTCGGCATGCGCGCGCTGCTCGTCGTCAACCCCAAGGCGACGACCGCCTCGGCCCGAGCTCGTGACGTCCTCGCCCGGGCCATGGCCAGTGACCTCAAAATCGACCTCGTCGAGACCCAGCGACGCAACCACGCGATCGAGCTCGGCGCCCAGGCCGTCGCCGAGGCCTACGACCTGGTCGTCGTGCTCGGCGGTGACGGCACGGTCAACGAGGTCATCAACGGCATCCTCCGCGGCGTCGACGGCAAACCCGGCCCGCGCACCGACCAGCCGGCACTCGCCGTCGTACCCGGCGGCAGCACCAACGTGTTCCACCGCGCGCTGGACATCCCGCGCGACCCGGTCGAGGCGACAGGGTCCCTGCTCGACGCGATCCGCGAGGGCCGCAGCCGCTGGCTCGGGCTGGGCAAGGCCGACGACCGCTGGTTCACGTTCACTGCGGGCCTGGGGCTCGACGCCGACTCGGTGCGGATGGTCGAGCGGGCGCGGGCCCGCGGAAAGACGGCGACGCCCACCCGGTTCGCAGCGGCGGCCCTACGCCGGTTCTTCACCGCCACCGACCGGCGCCACCCGGCCCTCACGCTGGAGCGGCCCGGCGAAGAACCGTTGACGGGGCTCTACCTCGGCATCGTGGGCAACTCGGCCCCGTGGACCTACTTCGGGTCTCACCCGATCGTGCTCACCCCGACCGCGTCGTTCGACACCGGCCTCGACCTGGTCGTGCTCCGTCGCATGCGGACCGTGGGAACGCTATGGGCGGCGAGCGGGATGCTGACCGAGAAGGGCATCCGCGGCCGATCCACCACGGTGTTCGAGAACCTGGACGAGTTCCGGCTGGTCGCCGACCGGCCCATGCATCTTCAGGTGGACGGCGACTACCTGGGTGAACGTGAAGCGGTGAGCTTCAAGAGCGTGCCCGCTGCCATCCGCGTCATCTGCTGACCGAAGTGGCGACCGAGCCCCGAAGCGCCCCCGATTGCTTCGGGGCCCAGTCAGCCAGTCCGGCGGCCCGTCAGCTGGTCTTGCGCGCGGCCTTCGTGCCCTCGAGGGTGTCCTCGATGGCCTCGACGGTCTCCTCGGCGTCCAGGGCCTGCTTCTGCACCGTCAGGGCCTCGGACTCCTTGGCGAGCGTCTCGAGCTTGGCGGTCCGCTCCTGGTGGGTCAGCGCCTTGTCCTGCGCCGCCTTGACCTGGCGGGCCCCGGCGGCCTTCGTGGCCGCCTTCTGCTCGACCTGGTGCTTGCGCGCTGCGGCCTGCTGCTCCACCTGAGCCGCACGCTGCTCGGCCTGACGCTCGGCCTGCTGCCGCTCCTGCTCCACCTGCTCGCGGCGGGCGGCGAACTCGGCGTCGGCCTGCTCGCGCTCTTGCGCGGCCAGGGTCTCGAGCTCTGTGGCGCTACGCAGCTTGGCGACCTTGGCCTGGCGCAGCCGACCGCGCTGGACCAGCGCATCGTCGCGCAGCAGCGAGCCCAGGACGGACTCCACCCCCGCCTCCAGACCTTCGAATGCGATCGCGGGCGGCCAGGCGTCGTTGCCGCCTTGCCGGCTGGCCCGCGCCGCCACGGTCAACGGCAGCCGAGCCACCGAAAAACCGGCGTCCAGCACGGTGCGCGGGACGACCCGCAGTCTCTCGACGGTGCTCATGCGATCTCCTCGGCGGTCTCGTCCAACACGGCGGCGGTGTTGCGGGCACGGGCGGCCTCGGCCTCGAGCGCAGCGGCGTCCCGACCGGCTTCCAGCCGCTCGTCGACGACGAGCTGCTCCTTGACGTCGGCGACGTGCTCCTGAGCCTCCAGCTGCCGCTCGATCGCGGCCTCGCGCTGAACCGCGTCCGCCTGGACCCTCTGCTCCTCGACGGCGCGCTCGCGCGCGATGCGCTCCTGCTGGGCCTCGGCGGAGAGCTCGGTGGCGACGCGCCGGCGCTCGACCTCGATCTCTTGCTCGCGCGCGGTCAGCTCGGCAGCGGCTTGCTCCCGGCCGGCCTTGGCCGCGAGCTCGGCAGCGACCTTGGCGGTCGCTGCCTTGTCGTGGTGGAGCTGACCCTCACGGGCGAGCTCCTCGTCGCCGAGGACGGCCCCGACGGCCTTCTTCACGGTGCCGGTCACGCGGTCGACGAGGCCGCCGGGTGGACTGGGCTCACGGGCGGACTGTTCAGGGGTGGGCATAGGTCTCCTCGGCGCCGTAGT
>JAVEEE010000150.1 GCA_030840615.1 Frankiaceae bacterium
TTTCCCAGCAAAGCTGGAGCGTCTGCACGATCAAGGGGGGTCGGCCGTTCATCGCCTGGGGCGCCCCCGGGCCGCCGAAACGGCACATGCCTCGCCTGATGACTCAGCCCTACCTCGCATAGGTGAAGTGCCGACACCGTCCTGGTCGCGCCGCCTACAGCCGACCCGTAAGACTTGCCCGCTGTCTGGGCCAGGCCGCCCGCGGATTGATGGGTGCCGCTGAAACCCGTCAAGCTGGATCGGGACTGGGATGGCGCTGCACGTTGTCGGCGGAATCGTGATCGCCATCTCCGTGCGCGAGCGGCTCAGTGGCGGGGGAGCGATCGCAGGGCTCTGTGCAGCTGAGCGATTGCCGTGTCGACTGCATGTTGTTGGTCGGCCGGCGACGTGACCGAGTAGCAGTCATCGCCCGCGGGCGATTGCTCACTTTGGCAATGCGGTTGGTATGCCCACGCAGCGGCCACCGCCGCGCCGTACAGCTTCTGCCTCACCTCCGCTTGGTCCGTCGGCGGATCAAGGCTCTCGATGTCGTTGGCGAACCGCGTGTACGCACGCACTTCGCGACCCCACGCCGCTCCGGCCGCTGGCGCGAGGGCCGAGTCCAACCGTTTCTCAGCCGTGTGGACACCGGCGAAGAACGATCGATGGGCCGCGTCCCGGTCTGCTCCTGATCCGTTGGCCAGCGCCCACGACGTAGCCCCGGCTGCCACGACCGCCACGATCGAAGCCCCGATAACCGCGCGCCGACATCGAGCCATGCCGGGGAGTATGGCTCGACTTGTCAGGCTGTCATCGAGTTATCGGTCGATCAGCGGCTGACAGGACAAGGTGCGACCTGGAGCGGGCGCTCAGGTCGTCTGGTCGAGGAAGGACACCACGCGGTCGACGGCGTCCTCGAGTGACACCAGCGACGTGTCGATGACGAGCTCGGCATCGGTCGGCTCCTCGTAAGGGTCATCGATGCCGGTGAACCCCTTGATCTCGCCCGCCCGTGCTTTCGCGTAGAGACCTTTCACGTCGCGCTCCTCGCACACTTCGATCGGCGTCGCGATCCAGACCAGCACGAACGAGCCGGGACCGCCCGCGGCCTCCACCGTCTCGCGGACCCAGCGGCGGGTCGCGTCGTACGGCGCGATCGGCGCGCAGACCGCAAGCCCGCCGTGCTTGGTGACCTCGGCCGCCACCCAGCCGATCCGGCGGATGTTCGTGTCGCGGTCTTCCGCGGAGAAGCCGAGGCCCTTCGACAGATGCGTGCGCACGACGTCACCGTCGAGCAGCGTGATCGTGCGCGCGCCCGCCAGCCGCTCGACGACAGACCGCGCGACCGTCGACTTGCCCGACCCGGACAGCCCGGTGAAGAACACCGTGCGACCACTGCCACCGCCGTGCGCCACCGTGTCGACCTCCACGAGTGGACCGGAGGAGTACGCCGCGGCGACCTGCTCAGCCCGCAGTGCGGCGTCCGCCACCGGCACCGGTGTCTCCACGACCGATGCGGCGCCCTGCGACCATGCCGCCGCCCAGGCCGGCCAGCGCGCGTCGTCGGGCCGCACCCCGCCCGCCGGCAGCAGGACTACGACACCCGCCGGCAGTGGCCCGGCCGGGATCTCGCCGGCGCGCGCCACAACGACCGGGCCGTCAGTGCGAACCTCCGCCGGAAGCGCCCACCGCAGCGGCCGCACGGCGACCAGTCCGCCGCCTTCGTCACGACGCGCGACCGCGGCGCCCTCCTCGTCGAGGTAGACGTCGGCCGCAGGCAGTGCGTCGGCGGGCAAAAGCCCCATGAGCACCTGGTCGAGCACGGCAGCAAGGTCAGGATCGAGGGTCAGCGCGACGTCCGGCACGGCGGACAACCTAGCCGCAGCGACGTCGCAGGGTGGTCGGAGCGTCAGCCCATGTCCCGTTGCGGGGTGCTTCGTCCACGGCCGTACGGCGCACCGCTGCGCCGTTCGGAGCAAGATCAAAATAGTCACAACTAGTTATCGAGAGCGGCCGCGACGAGCCCGATCTAGTCCTTTAGAAGCACTCGCCCGCACCCCCCGGGTGACCCCCCAGCAGTCAAAAAGTTCCGGAGGAACGATGCGCAAGCCCCTCGCCCTGGCGCTGGCCACGCTCACCGCAGCGTCGGTCGCCGCACTGGTGCCGACCGCCGCCAACGCGGCTGACACCAACGTGACGTTCACCCTCACCGGTGGGTCGCTCACACTCTCCGCGCCCGGTTCCGCCAGCCTCAGCGCTGCCGGCAACCTCGGTGTCACCGGCACGAGCGTGTCGGGCCAGCTCGGCAACTCGACCGTCGACGACGCCCGCGGCTCGCTCGCGCACACCGTCACGGTCAACATGAGCACGACCAACTTCACCGACGGCTCCGGCGACACCATCGCCAAGTCCAACGCGACGGGCTCCTCCGGCGCGACCACGCCCACCGGTGTGGCTGTCGCGGTGCCGACCCTGACCGGCCAGACGATCGGCGCCGCGGGCGGCGCGACGATCCTCACCCTGACCGGCGTGATCGGTTCGGCCAGCACGACCTACAACCCGACCGTGTCCGTGACGATCCCGGCCAACTCCATCGCCGGCAGCTACAGCGGCACGGTCACCCAAACCGCCAGCTGACAATTGCACCTAAAGCACGGCGAACGGCGCGGCCTCCTCCCCGAGGTCGCGCCGTTCGCTTCAGCGCCAGCGCACTCTTGTCGAGGACCACACGGTCCGGCCCTGGTTGCCCACCCAGGAGGAACCTTGAAGTGCATCACCCGGC
>JAVEEE010000200.1 GCA_030840615.1 Frankiaceae bacterium
GACGAACGCTGCTTCGTAGTCGGCGTAGTCGTGGGCGCCGCAGTCCACCCACGCCATGAAGTCGAACTTGAACTCGCGCACGCGGTCGTCGCGGACGAGGCGGTCGACGACGCCGACGAGATAGTCCTGGAACGCCGGGTTGGTGGCGTCCCACACTCCGAGTCCGGCGTCGTCCTCGACCTGCGCGGTGACGTCACCGACCGGCGCGCAAGCCCAGTCCGGGTGGGCGGCGTACGTCGTCGACGTGCTGTTGAACTCCACCGGTGACATCCAGAGTCCGAGCTGCAGTCCCTTGTCGTGCAGGTAGGTCACGAAGTCGGGTTCGCCGTTGTGGTCGCCGTCCGGGAAGCGGGCCGCGTCCCACTGCCAGTCGCCGCTCTCACCACCGGGTCCGCCCTGCCACTGGTCGTCGAGCATGAACGTCTCGATGCCGAGATCGGCGGCGACGTCCACCTGCTTGCGCAGGTTGGCGTCACTCATGTCAGGCCCATGGCTCCACGGGTGGAAGGAGTTGAGCCCGACCGTGCGCGGGAAGGCCGGTTCGGCACCGCCGGCGAAGTCCTGGGTGAAGACCGCAGCCGCTTGTTGCGGGCCGCCGGCGTAGACCCCGAGATACGACGTGCCGAGGTCGAGCGTGCCCAACGGCGGCAGTGTGCGGGACCGCAGCGGCACCGGGTAGGCCGGGTTGTCGAGTCGGTTGTAGCTCGGCGGGTCGGTCTGCAGCGGCCCGTAGTCGAAAAGGTCCCGGGCCCAGTCGACGCCCACCCACGAGCGGCCGGCGGCGTCACGCCCGACCCTGCTCATCGATCCGCCGCGGCGCTGGGAGACGAGGAAGAAGCCTTGGTCGCCGCCGAACCTCACGACCTCACCTTCGGCGTCGAACGCTCCCGTTGGCGCCGACACGCGCCGGTAGTCGTCCCGCCAGTCGCTGCCGCCGCTGTAGGCCTGTACCTCTGCGGGCATCGATGTGGCGCGAGCGTTGACCTGATCGAGTGAGTAGTCCGACACGCGCGCCGCGGGGCCGTGCGAGATCAGTGTCGACGTGCTCTCGATCACCGACGAGCCGGCGTGCAGCACGACGAGCCGATCGAGCTCGAGCGCGGGCAGCGCGGGCGACGCGAGGGCATAACGGAAGAGCAGCCCCGCCCCGGTCCCGGCTGCCGGCCGTCCCGGCCGCGCCGGCGGATGCAGCGCTCGCACCTCGGCCAGTGCCCAGCCACTCGTGCCGGACGTCGCCACACCGTTCACGGTCAGGTTGAAGTCAGCAGCCGGTGTCACCCAGTCGGCCCGGCCCGCTCCGGTGAGCCCGCTGGTGACGACCGACCCGTCGGCCGCGATGCGCCAGGTCCGCTGGATCGTCGCGTTGCCCAACGTCGCGGCGCCCGACCCGACGGACGCGTGCACACCGTCACTCACGAGCGTGTTCGACGCCACCGCCCGCGAGCCCAGCGTCGCAACCGACGGCACGACGACCGTCATCGCGGCGAGAACGGCGACGCCACGAAGCCTCATGGGTGGGGACTTCGTGGCGAGCCCGGACGAGACCTGTCGTCTCGGGCACCAGAAAGCCTCCCCGGATCTGGGTCCTCCTCACAATGTGGGCCGGGCAGGTACGCGGCGCGTTGCCGCCGAACTCTCGGGGCATGACGGCGCCGACTGTCCGAGGCCTGACGGCCGCGAGAGGCAAGGCTCTGCTCGCGACGCTGGCGCTGACTGCCGCCGCAACGCCTGCACTTGCAGCCGCTCGCGGCAGCGACGCCCACATCACCAACACCCAGGCCCACAAGATGCCGGTCGGCTTCTGGGTGGCCGGTGACCTGCACGTGCACACCATCTACGGACACGACACCTGCACCACCCCGACCGAGGCGTGGGACCCGGCCAGCACCGACCGGAACGCACGAAGATCCTGTGCCGACCCCTACACGGTCGGCTTCACCCCCACCCAACGACTCGACGAGGCGGAGCAGCGCGGCCTCGACTTCGTGGCGCTCACCGACCACAACAACGTGGTCAACCAGACCGACCCCGACGTGATCGCCTGGACGCAGGAGCATCCGTCGTTCGTCTTCGTCCCGGCCTACGAGAACTCCCAGCCCGGACACGTACAGATGCTCGGCGCTCGCTCCTGCTACGGCAACGACGGGGCGATCGTCGGTGCGGTCATCGAGTGCGACCAGAAAGTCGCCGACAAGAGCGCTGCCGGCGAAGCGGCACTTGCCGACGGACTGCGCGCCGACGGCGGCGTCTTCCAGGTCAACCATCCCAGTGACGGCAACTGGCCGGCGGCGTTCGGTCATACCGTCGTGCCGGACACGGTCGAGGTCTGGAACATCGGTCCGTGGGCGTTCCAGCACCCGTTCCCGGCCAGCAACGACAACGACTTTTCGTTGCGGTGGTACGACGAGTTCCTGCGTCAGGGCGACCACGTCGCCATCACCGGTGGCAGCGACACCCACTGGGTGACGACCGACTCGGGACAAGGAGTCGGCGAACCGACGACCTGGGTGTTCGTCCGGCAGCTGACGTTGCAGGGGGTGCTGCGTGGGCTCCGCGCGCATCACACGTTCGTCTCCGCGCTGCCACCTGCGCTCTCAGGTCCCCGGCTGTTCCTCGAAGCCGACCGCAACGGCGACGGCGCCTTCGAGGCGATCGCCGGGTCGGAGACGTCGACGCACGCGACCTACCGCGTGCGCACCGCCGGTGCGCTGCCCGGCAGTGTGCTGCGCATCGTTACCGACAGCGGAACGGCAGAGGTGCCGTTGGGAGTGGAGTCGAGCTACACGTTCCGTCCGGGGGTGGGAGGCATCCCCGCGGCGACGATGTTCGTCCGCGCAGAGCTGCTCGCACCCGATGGCAAGACCCAGCGGCGGAGCGGGTGCGATCCCGTCGTGGGTGCGCAGACCACCCTGTGCCGCAACGACCTCGCCATGGAGGCGTTGACCTCGCCGGTCTTCATCGGCTGAGCCGGCGCGACGCCAATGCTGCGCCGAGCAACTGCAGGCCGCGGGACGTCGACGGGTCCAGACCGGTCAGCTCGACGATGCGACGCAACCGGTAGTCGAGCGTGTTGGGGTGCACGTGCAGGGCCGCGGCCGTACGACGCCGGTCGAGGTCGTGGTCGAGGTAGACCTCCAGGGTCCGCGGCAAGTCGGGGTTGCGATCGATCGGGTCCA
>JAVEEE010000215.1 GCA_030840615.1 Frankiaceae bacterium
CAGGTTGCTGGTCCCGACGAAGCCCGCGACGAACTCCGACGCCGGATGTTCGTAGACCTCGGCGGGCGCCCCGACCTGCACGATGCGGCCGTCGTGGAAGACGGCCACCCGGTCGCTCATCGTGAGCGCCTCGTCCTGGTCGTGGGTCACGAAGAGAAACGTGATGCCGACTTCCCGTTGGAGCGCCTTGAGCTCGAGCTGCATCTCCTCGCGCAGCTTGCGGTCGAGCGCGCCCAGGGGCTCGTCCAGCAACAGCACGCGAGGTTGGTTGACGAGGGCACGGGCCAGCGCGACGCGTTGCCGCTGGCCGCCGGAGAGCTGGGCCGGCTTGCGGTCCGCATAGCCCTCGAGGCGCACCGTGCTCAGCGCGGTGTCCACGCGATAGCGGCGCTCGGCCTTTCCCACGCGCTTCACCATCAAGCCGTAGCCGACGTTCTGCCCGACCGTCATGTGTGGGAACAACGCGTAGTCCTGGAAGACGGTGTTGGTCTCCCGGTCGAAGGGCGCCACCCGCGTGACGTCCCGGCCGGCCAGCCAGACCTGGCCGGCTGTCGGCTGCTCGAAGCCGGCGATCATCCGCAGGCACGTCGTCTTGCCCGAGCCGGACGGCCCGAGCAGTGCAAAGAACTCCCCCGAACGCACCTCGAGTGTGATGTCGTCGACGGCGACCACGTCGCCGAACCGCTTGGTCACGCCGACCAGGCGCACGTCGCCCGCCACGTTCGCGCCCGGTTGCTCCTGCAGTGCGCCGGTCATCGCGGATCTCGCTCCTCGACGTGCCACGGTGCACCGTAGTCAAGCAGGAGCTCGAGAAACGGTACGGCGTCGAAGGCCTCCGGGCCCAGCACGCCCGCGCCCTTCCAGGCGCCGCCTTCGAGAAGCTCCAAGGCGATCACCGGGTTGACCGCCGTCTGCCAGACCACGGCCTGTGCCCCCCAGTCACGCATGCACTCCTCGTTGTCTGCGACCTGGTAGAGGTAGACCTCGCGCCGTTGCCCGTCGCGACCCGTGCCCCGCACCCAGGTGCCGGCGCATGTTCGCCCCCGCATCCGGTCGCCGAGCGTCGCCGGGTCGGGAAGGCATGCGGCGACGACGTCGCGAGGTGACACCCGAGCGCCGCCCACATCGACGCGTTCGGTCGAGTCCAGACCGAGCAGGTGCAACGTCCGCAGGACTTCGATGAAGTCCGAGCCGAGTCCGTACTTGAACGTGACCCGGCCGGCGTCGAGCCAGCGCGGCATCAGGAGCACCTCTTCGTGCTCGACGTTCACGCACTCGATCGGCCCGATCCCCTCGGGGAAGTCGAACACCTCCGGCTCGCTGAACGGCGCTGTGGTGAACCACCCCCGGTCACGTTCGAAGACGACAGGCGGATTGAGGCACTCCTCGATCGTCGTCCAGATCGAGAACGTCGGCGCGAACGCGTAGCCGTCGACGACGAGATCGGCGCCGTCGCGCACACCGATCTCATCGATCGAGCTGAACAGGTGATCCGCGGCGTAGCGGGCGAACACATCGGAGAGGCCCGGTTCGACACCGATGCCGGGCAGGGCCAGCAGCTCAGCCTGTTCCCACGCGTCGGCCAGGGCGAACTGCTCGTCGCCGAGCTTGACGCCCGGCTGCGTGTGCGGCTCGCTGGGGTGGGGGCGGGACAGCGACATCGCCATGTCGAGATACGTCGCGCGCGAGCCAAGGGCCGCGCGGAAGATCGGCAGGACGAACCGTGGATCGCAGGCGTTCAGGACCGCGTCCGCACGGAAGTCGGTGAGCAGTTGCGACAGGCCGGTTTCGTCTGATGCGTCGACCTGGCCGGCCGAAAAGCCCGCGTCCGCATGTGCGGCGACCGCCCGCTTCGCTCGCTGAAGGTCGAAATCCGCCACCAGCACTGCGTCGAGGAAGCCCCGCCGGGCCGCGATCGTCGCCACGGCGCTGCCGACGCCGCCGGCGCCGATCACGGCAAGCCTCATCGCGCACCGACCTCGCGGCCGCCCCTGGTCTGGCGATTGCTGAAGGCGGTCACGACGGCGAACCCCACGCCGACCACGAAGATGAGGGTGCCCATCACGTTCACCTGGGGCGGGACCCCGATGCGTGAGGCGCCATAGACCCACAGTGGGAAGGTGGACGTCTGACCGGCGTTGAAGCTCGTCGTGACGAAGTCGTCGATCGACAGCGCAAACGACAGCAGCCCACCCGCGAGCACGGCAGGCATGATCAGTGGCAAGGTCACCTTGCGAAAGGTGACGAGCGGCGTCGCACCGAGATCGAGCGCCGCCTCCTCCAGCGACCGGTCGAGCCCGACCACCCGAGCCTGCACGGTGATCGCGACGAACGGGATGCAGAACATCACGTGTGCCACGAGGATCGTGACGTAGCCGCGCGGCACGCCGAGTGAGATGAAGAGCGAGAGCAACGATGCACCGAGGACGATCTCCGGCGTCGCGATCTGGGCGAAGAGCATGAGGTCCAGTCCGGCCTTGCCGCGGAAGCGGTAGCGACCGATCGCCAGCCCCAGTGTCGTGCCGAGGACCACCGACAGGATGGTCGCGAAGACGGCGATCGTCAGCGAGTTCACCAGCGCGTCCGTCAGCCCGCCGATGTCGAACAGGTGCCGGTACCAGCTGAGCGTGAAGCCCTGCCAGGTGAAGTTGTACCTGCCCTTCGTGTCGTTGAAGCCGAACAGGATCATGACGAAGATCGGCAGGCACAGGTAGGCGATGACGAGGCCGGTGTAGGCACCCAGCAGCCGACCGCGCTTCACCGGGCCGCCGCCGTCTGCATGACGTCCTCGGTCCCGAGGGCCCGGGCGTAGGCGAAGATGCCGAGCAGCAGCGCGCCCATCAGCGTGAAGGACAACGCCGACGCCGCCGGATAGTCGTTGTTGGTGAGATAGAGCGTCTGGACGATGTTGCCGATCATCGTCGTGTGGGTTCCACCGAGAATCGTGGCATTCACGTAGTCCGAGGCGACGGGCACGAACGTGATGAGCACGCCCGCGAACACCCCGGGCAGTGACAGCGGCAGCACCACGCGGCGAAACGCCGCGAACCGACCGGCGTAAAGGTCGTGTGCCGCCTCCACCAGCCGGTGGTCGATGCGCTCGAGTGATACGTAGAGCGGCAGGACCATGAACGGGAGGAAGTTGTAGGTCAACCCGCAGATGACCGCGAACGACGTCGCCAGCACGTGGAAGTCCTGCGGGAGCAGGTGCAGGTCCTTCAGCGGACCCATGACGATGCCGTTGTCGGCGAGGATGAACTGCCACGAAAGCGTGCGGATCACGAAGGACACGAAGAACGGCAACAGGATCAGGAAGAGGAACGTCGACTTGTGCCGGCCGGCACGGAAGGCGATCCAGTAGGCCATCGGGTAGGAGATGAGCAGCGCGAGCGACGTGACGATGACGGCGTAGATGATCGAACGGACGAACTGGACGTGGTAGCCGCTGAGAACGTCGCTGTAGGTGCTCCAGTGGAACGTCTGCTGATAGCCGTTGAGCGTGTCACCGGTCTGCAGCGACAGCGACAGCATGAAGAACATCGGGACGACGAAGAAGATAGCCAGCCACATGCCGCCTGGCAGTGCGAGCCAGTACGGCGCCAACCGTGACCGCAGAGACCTCATCGGGGCAGGCTCATCGGAGCAGGGTCAGCCCTGGTAGATCGGCTCGAAGATGGAGTTCCACTGCTTCTCCTCGCTCGCCGTCAGGACCCGATAGTCGTGGATCTTCGAGGTCATCGCGTCGGTGGGGAAGATCAGCGGGCTCTTGGCGAGCTCGTTCAGATAGATGCGGTCCTTACCCTTCGTGTCGGCCGCTTGCTGCTCGATGACGGCCTTGCAGTCCGGCACCGGGGTGATGTAGTTGACCCACTCGGTGAGCATCGCCGCGTGCTCGGGGTCGTAATAGAAGTCGATGAGCTTCAGCGCGTCGACCGGCGCTGACGAATGCACCGGGATGCACATGTTGTCCGTCCAGATCAGCCCGCCCTCGTCCGGCACGACGAACTGCAGGTCGAGCCCGGGGTCGGACAGGTTGGCCTGGAAGATGTCGCCCGACCACGCCATGGAGATCCAGATGTCGCCCTTGGACAGCGGGCCGATGTAGTCCTGCTCGTAGTACTTGCGGACGAGCCGGCGCTGCTTCTTGAGGACGTCGGCGGCCTTGTTCCAGTCGTCCGGCGTGGAGTCTTCGGGCGTCACACCGTTTCCGAGGATGGCGAGGTTCGGCAGGTCGGCGTTGTCGGCGAACATGCCGATCTTTCCCTTGTACTTCGGGTTGAGCAGATCCTCGAAGCTGCTGATCGGCTCCTTGACGTACTTGGGGTTCCAGCCGATCCCGGTGATGCCCGACTGCCACGGCGCCGTGTACTTGTTGCCGGGGTCGTAGGTCGGGTCTTTGATCGCCGGGCCGGCGTGCTTGTTGAAGTTGGGCAGCTGTGTGTGGTCCAGCGGAATCAGCCAGTTGGCAGCCTTCATCTTGTCGAGGTAGACGCCGTTGGTGATGACGATCAGGTCGTAGCCGGTGGCCTGTCCCGCCGCGAGCTCCGGCTCGATCTTTCCGTAGAAGGAGGGGATCTCCTGGACGTCCTCTTTGTAGGTGACCTTGATCCCGCTCTGCTTCTCGAACAGGTCGAGCGACGGGTGCGTGCCGTGCGCCTTGTCCATGTAGAGCGGCCAGTTGGCGAAGACGAGGCTCCCCTTCACCTTCTTGCCGTCCCAGAACGACGTCGCCGTCTTCTTCGCCTTGCCGCCGGAGACGCCACACGCCGCGAGTGCGCTCGATGCGACCATCGCACCGCCGCCCATGCCGGCCAGGCGAAGGACGTCGCGACGAGACAGGCGCCGCTCGGTGAGACCGCGCAGCCAGGCCGGGTCGACCAGAGCGGCAGACGGGGTGTCACGGGGGTCAAGGCGATCCATGAAATCTCCTCAGCTGGCGGCGGCAGTGTCGGGCGATCGTGAGTCGTGCGAGGCAGACGCGAACACGTAACTGTGCTCGGGAAGCCAGCTCAGCCAGACGATGTCGCCCGGTCGTGCGGCTGCCGTCGGTGAGGACGCGTTCTGCTGGAACACGACCAGCTCGCTCTCGTCACCGCGGCTCACGGTGTAGGTGGTGGACGTGCCCAGGTAGGTGACATCCGTGACGGTTCCCCGGACGGCCGAACGCTCCCCAGCGGGAACCTCGCCCCCGGCGTGGATCACGACCTTCTCGGGACGGACGGTCAGTTCGACCTGCTGACCCGCTCGCAGCCCCGTCGCCGGCACCAGCACCTGTTCACCATCCGCGGGCACGACGACGGCCCGAGCACCGACGATCCGGTCGACAACACCTTGCAGGACGTTCGACGTGCCGATGAATCCGGCGACGAACTTCGTCGCCGGCTGCTCGTAGATCTCGTGCGGAGTGCCGAGCTGTTCCACCAGGCCCTCGTTCATGACGATGAGCCGGTCCGACAGCGTCAGCGCCTCGTTCTGATCGTGGGTCACGAAGATGAACGTGATGCCGACCTCGCGCTGGATCCGCTTGAGCTCGACCTGCATGGTCTGACGGAGCTTGAGGTCCAATGCCGCGAGTGGCTCGTCCAGCAGCAGGGCGCGTGGTTGGTTGACCAGCGCGCGGGCCAGCGCAACGCGCTGCTGCTGCCCGCCGCTCAGCTCGGCTGGGCGGCGGCGCTCCTTGCCCTCGAGCCGGACGATCTCCAGCATCTGCTGGACCTTCCAGGCGATCTCCGACTTGCCGAGCTTCTTGCGCTGCAGGCCGAAGGCGATGTTGTCGTAGACGCTCAGGTGCGGAAACAGCGCATAGCTCTGGAACACCATGTTGACGTCGCGTCGGTAGGGCGGCACGCCGACCATGTCGTCGCCGTACAGCAGGATCCGTCCGCGTGTCGGCTCCTCGAAGCCGGCGATCATGCGCAGCGTCGTGGTCTTGCCGCACCCTGATGGGCCCAGGAGCGAGAAGAACTCGCCCGGTCGGATCGCGACGTCGACTTGCCTGACCGCCTGCACGCTGTCGGCCCCGCCGCCAAAGTCCTTGGCGACGTCGACCAGCTCGATCGCCGCGACGTCCTGCGCCGACGAGTCGGCTGCGACGGCGCCGTCTGCCACGCTCACCCCGCCTTCCGTGACCGTCATCCGCCGATGTAGCTCATCACGTGCTTGATGCGGGTGTAGTCCTCGAGCCCGTACATCGACAAGTCCTTGCCGTAGCCGGAGTGCTTGAAGCCGCCGTGCGGCATCTCG
>JAVEEE010000134.1 GCA_030840615.1 Frankiaceae bacterium
GACACTGACCGCCATGGTGCACAGCCATCTCGCCGCGGGCATCTGGCGCGATGAGCGCGGCAGCAACCTCCTCGACGGCGGCGCCCCCTTCTACGACACCTATGAATGCGCCGACGGGGAATACGTCGCCGTCGGTGCCCTCGAGCGGCAGTTCTTCGCCGAGCTCGTTCGCGTCCTCGACATCGAAGACCGGGTGCCACCGCAGCACGACATCGCGCAGTGGCCCAAGATGCGGGCGCTCTTCGTGGAGACCTTCGCCACCAAGACGCGTGACGCGTGGGCCGACATCTTTGCCGACGTCGACGCGTGTGTCGCTCCGGTGATGCGCCTCCGCGAGGCCTCGAGCCATCCGCACGTCGCGGCGCGCGCAACGCTGGTCGACATCGAGGGCGTCACCCAACCTGCGCCCGCGCCGCGGTTCGCCCGGACACCCGGAGCGATCGCCGGGCCGCCACGACTGCCGGGCGAGGACAGCAGAACCGCGCTGCAGGCCTGGGGTTTCTCCGCCGACGAGGTCGATCGGCTGATCGTTGCCGGAACCGTCGTACAGAACGAGGCCGGCAATGGGTGAGTGGGATCCGGAGCTCGCGGAGCTGGCTCGCCGCCACGAGCTCGCCGCCCAGATGGGTGGCGCGGAGCGCGTCGAACGCCAGCACACCGCCGGACGCTTCACCGTGCGCGAGAGAATCGACCGGCTGCTGGACGCGGGATCGTGGCGTGAGGTCGGCGCGCTCACCGGCACCGCGACCTACGACGACGACGGCGCACTGCTCGATCTCACACCGACGAACTTCGTGACCGGCTTCGGCCGGCTCGACGGCCAGCGCGTCGCCGTGGCGGGCGACGACTTCACCGTCCGCGGCGGCGCTGCCGACGCCTCGATCCACGAGAAGCAGGTGCTCGCCGAACGCATGGCGGGCGAGAGCGGCGTACCCCTGATCCGGCTCATCGACGGCACCGGCGGCGGTGGCAGCGTCAAGACCCTCGAGGACTCGGGCCGCACCTACGTGCCCTACAACCCAGGCTGGGACCACGTGGTCGCCAACCTTGCGCGCATCCCCGTCGTCGCGTGCGCACTCGGTCCGGTCGCAGGTCTCGGCGCCGCCCGCCTCGTCTCGAGCCACGTGGCCATCGGCGTGCGCGGCCTCGCGCAGGTCTTCGTCGCCGGGCCGGCGGTTGTCGAAGCCGGCATGGGCGAGACGGTCGGCAAGGAAGCGCTAGGCGGCATGGCTGTCGTCGCGCGAGCAGGCACCGTCGATCTCGTCGTCGACGACGAGGAGGCCGCGTTCGCCGCGACGCGCCAGGTCCTGAGCTACTTGCCGCCCAACACCGCGACGCTTCCCCGTCGGCTGGCCGACGGCGGCGACGACCCGGGCCGGCGCGACGCGACGTTGCGCGACCTGGTGCCACGCGACCGGCGCTCGCCTTACGACGTGCGCCGGCTCCTGGTCACGGTCTTCGACACCGGCACGGTGCTCGAGCTCGGTCACGCCTTCGCGCCGTCGACGGTCACCGCCATGGCTCGCCTCGACGGATGGCCGGTCGCGGTGGTGGCCAGCGATCCGCGACACTACGGCGGAGGAATGACCGCCGACGGTGCCGACAAGCTGGCCCGGTTCGTCGACCTCGCAGAGACCTTCGGGCTGCCGGTGGTGCACCTCGTCGACCAACCTGGCTTCGTCATCGGCAGCGCGGCGGAACGCGCCGGGACCATCCGCCACGGCGCCCGCGCTCTCGCGGCGATCTACCAGTGCACGGTGCCCTGGGCGTCCGTGATCGTGCGACGGGTGTTCGGCGTCGCCGGAGCAGCGCACCGGCCACACCACCGCTACACCTACCGCGTCGCGTGGCCGTCCGGCGACTGGGGATCGCTGCCGATCGAAGGCGGTCTCGAGGTCGCGTTCAAGCGGGTGCTCGCCGAGGCCGGCGACGACGCGGCGCGACTCAAGGACGAGATCGCCGAGCGGCTCGAGTCGGTGCGGTCGCCGTTCCGGACGGCGGAGTCGTTCCTCGTCGAGGACGTCATCGACCCGGCCGAGACGAGACCGCTGCTCACCGAGTGGGTGGCCTCGGCCTACGACGTCCTGGCCACACAGCGCAGTACGCCGACAAGCGGCGGAGCATCCGTGCAGCCGCGGCCGTGACGGTCAGGTCCGCCAGATGAGCAGCACGGCACGGTCGTCACTCGCCTCGGCAGCGACGGTGTCGACGAGCTGGGTCGCGCCTCCCGTGAAGCCGCGCGGGATCAGGCCCTCCGCCGCTCCCAGGAGCCGGTCGATGCCGACCGAGAGGTCACGGCCGGGCACCTCGACCAGACCGTCGGTGTAGAGCAGCAGCGCGTCGAAGCGAGCCAGATTCCCCTCCGCGACACCGAACTGCACATCCGGCATGAGTCCGAGGACCATGCCGTCCTGGTCGATGAGGCGCCACTGGCCGCTGCCACCCGCATAGTGCGCCGCCGGCGGATGCCCCGCGCTCGTCATCCGGAAGTGACCGCTCTCGAGGTCGATCGTGATGTGGAGCGCGGTGGCGAAGCCCTCGTCCCACTCCTGCCGCAGGAGATATTCGTTGGCGGCGGACAAGAAGCGCTCCGGTGCGACGGCGCCGAGGAGACCACCGAGCGCACCCGACAGCAGCAGCGCGCGGGTGCCGGCGTCGACGCCTTTGCCCGACACGTCGACGAGGGCGAGCTCCAACCGCTTGCCGTGATCGGTCAGCGTCGAGACCATGAAGTCGCCGCCGAACGTGGAGCCACCGGCCGAGCGTTGGGCGACGTCGGCGGTCCAGCCACTGGGCAGTGCCGGCATCTCGCCCTGGCGACCGAGCTGGTCGCGCAGCTCCAGCAGCATCGTCTCGCCTCGACCGACGGACAGCCCCAACCGTTCGCGGTCGCGGGCGAGCTCGACCGCGACGGCGCCGATGATGCCGAGGACCACGGCCGAGCCGGGACGCACGACGCTCCAGCCCTTGTCGACCACTTCGGCGACGAATGCGACGGCGACAACCGCGAGCAGGACCCGCAAGGCGCGACGCTCGAGCAGGAGCCCGCCCAGCATCACGGGCACGGCCAACGTGAGCGGTGGTGCCGCGCCGGGGCCGGCCGTCGAGGTGATCAACGCGACAATTCCGGTCAGGACCACCAAGGCCCCGAGCGTCAGCCCCCTGGCGCGCGGCGACTCAGGCGCCGCGAGCAGGGCGACCCGGCGGCGAGCTGCGCGCGCCCGCGCGACAAGCCCCCCGCCCGCATCCCTGGGCTGCTTGGTCATGATCGTCGCAACTGTAACTGTTGTGGCTAATGGTCCGACACCCCCGAACGAGTGGCTGACCGCCGCTACCCTGCGGCCTATGGCCCCCTCGCGGCGTGGTGACAGCGGACAGCGCGGCGGTGGTGACGAACGGGCGGCGGCGGCCTTGACCGGCGGCGGTCCGAGCCAGCTCGGCGTGGTTGGTTCGATGCGGGCCAGAGACGTCTCACGACCCACGCTGCAGGACCTCGCCGAGGCCGAGCGCCTCGTGCAGGTCTCCTACCGGCCGCGCTCGCATCCGCGGCCGGCGATTCCTCCCGCCGCCGGCGCTCAGCCGGGCAGCGGGGCTCAGCCGGGCAACGGCGGCAAGTCCCCCGACGCCTCGTAGGCCACCAGCTGGGCGAGCCGGCGCACGTGCCGCTCCTCGCCGCTGAACGGCGTCGAGACGAAGAGCTCGGCGAACCGCAGCGCGGACGCCTCGTCGTACATCCGGGCGCCGAGGCTCAGGACGTTGGCGTCGTTGTGCTCGCGACCGAGCCGGGCCGTGTCGTCACTGAAGGCGAGGGCGCAGCGGACCCCGCGGACCTTGTTGGCGGCGATGGCCTCGCCGTTGCCGCTGCCGCCGAGGACGAAGCCCAGGCTGCCGGGGTCCGCGGCGACCTTGGTCGCTGCGAGCAGGACGTAGGGCGGGTAGTCGTCGTCGGCGTCGTACGACGTCGGGCCGCAGTCGACCGGGTCGTGACCCAGCGATGCGAGGTGCTGCACGAGCCGCTGCTTGAGCTCGTAGCCGGCATGGTCGGATCCGAGGTAGAGGCGCACGGTGGGAAAGTATGACCGGTGTGGGGGTCCTCGGCGTCGACGGTTGGCACGCCGGCTGGGTCGGCGCGCTCGTCGAGGCCGACCGCGTCGAGTGGCAGTTGTTCTCCGACGCCGCGTCGATCGTCGCCGCCGATGCCGACGCGATCGCGATCGACATGCCGATGGGCCTGGTCGATCGGGGTCGACGGGCCTGCGATGTTGCCGCCCGCAACACCCTCGGTCCGGCTCGGGCGTCGGTGTTCTTCGCACCGCCGCGCATCGTCGTCGCCCGGCCGGCCGAGGCCTACGCCGACGCGCTCGCGTGGCTGCGGGCGAACGGCGAGGAGCTGATGTCTGCGCAGGCGTTCGGCATCGTCGCCAAGGTCCGCGACGTCGACTCCGCTGTCACGCCGGACCTGCAGCGGTGCGTCGTGGAAGCGCATCCCGAGCTGTCGTTCCGGCGGCTCGCCGGCCGTGACGTCATGCCGGCGAAGAAGACGGCCGCGGGGGTTGCCGCGCGCATCCGAGCGTTGTCGAGATGGCGCGACGACATCGTCGACGTCCTCGCGGCAGCACCGGTCGGGGTGCCGGTCGACGACGCGCTCGATGCCCTCGCGTGCGCCTGGACGGCCGAGCGGTGGCATCGCCGAGCGCCGGACCTCCTGGTGCTCGGCGACGGTGCTCGGGACGCGCGCGGCCTCGCCATGCGCATCGTCGTGTAAGAGTTGGCAGCCATGGAGCGCGGTCTGATGAGGTCCGTCGCCACGAGCACGTTGCTCGCGTTGCTGGTCACGTCGACAGCGTGCACCGGCGGATCCGGCTCGTCACCGTCTCGGCCCGGACCGCGGTCGACAGCCGGATCCTCCCCGCTCGTGATCGCCCCGACGTGCCCCCGGAAGGTGCACTACGGAAGGAACGTGCACAACGTCGAGGCACCGTCGCGCAGGCTGGTCCGCGCTCACCCGTCCATCGGTGAGGTGTGCCGCTACTACCCGTTGCTGGGCCTCAACGGGCGGCGGGTCCAGCACGGGACGCTCTACGGCCATGCCGACCTCGACGCGGCGATGGCGCAGCGGCTCGCGGACGACCTCGACGCGATCCCGAAACCGCACCCGGGTGTGCGCAGCTGCCCTGACGCCTTCGGTGCGCTCGACCTGCTCTTCTTCGCCTACGCCGACGGTCGACAGATAGGTGTGCAGGCCGCCGCCGACGGCTGCCCGTCGTTCAGCAATGGCGCGCGTGCCACGGGCGAGTTCTCACCTGCGTTCGCACGCTATCTGCGACTGCTCAACCACCTGGTGCCGGTCAAGCGGCAACGGAAGGGGGCCGCGTCGCCTACAGCTGCAGCGACTTCGGCTGGGTGAACTCCTCGAGCCCGAACGGTCCGAGCTCGCGCCCGACACCCGACTGCTTGAACCCGCCGAACGGCGCTGCGACGTTGAACGACCCGCCGTTGATGTCGACCTGGCCGGTTTT
>JAVEEE010000229.1 GCA_030840615.1 Frankiaceae bacterium
TGACGAGCACGTGCAGGTCACCGAATGTCTCCACCGCAGCCTCGACCAGCGACCTGGCGCCGTCCCAGCTCGAAACGTCGGCGGTGCTCGTCGTCGCCGCGCCGCCGGCGGCGGTGATCTCGTCGACCACGCTCTTGGCTGCGTCGGCGCTGATGTCGTTGACGACCACCGCGGCGCCGTGGGCGGCGAGCAGCAGGGCGTGCTCGCGGCCGAGCCCGGCTCCGGCACCGGTGACGATGGCGATCCGGCCGTCCAGGCTGCTCATCGAGGACCTCTGTTGTCGGTATCTGGGTCGTGGGTATCTGGGCTCGTGGGTATCTGGCGCTGTCTTCTAAAAGATAATATTCTAGGAATTGTTAGCGTCGCTACACCGGTCGGGAGGGCCACGTGGCGCCTCCCGGGGAGCCCCCAGCCGGCCCGGCCCATCCAGCGCCGGCCACCTCGCCGCAGCCCGGCCGCCGGGCCGTCCTCATCGCGGGTGCCCTGCTGCCCGTCGTCCGCTGGCTTCCGATCTCGGCGGCGCAGCCCCGGATCGGTGCCGCGTCCGTGGTGGCGGGCTTCCGCTTCCTGTCGACCCATCAGGCCTCCGTCGTCGTCGAGGCGACGGCTCGGCTGGTGCCCGGGCCGTCCGACGACCCGGCCGAGGCGGGGCACCCGGGCGCGCGCGAGGCGGGTGTCGTGCACTACGTCGACCGGCTCCTCTCGGCGTTCGAGGAAGACCCGCCGGCCGTCTTCGCGGGCGCGCCCTGGAGCGACCGGCACTCCTCCGGCCGCGATCACCTCGCTCGTTTCCTACCGCTCGTCGAACGGCAGGAGAAGGCCTGGCGCAAGCGGATCAAGCAGCTGAAGCAGGACGTCGCCGCGGCCGTCGTCGCGCTCGACAAGGGCGCGACCGCAGCGGGCTACAAGGACTTCGTCGCCGCGCCGAACGAGGAGAAGGACCGGCTGCTCAGCGAGCTCGCAGATGCCCGCGACGTGCTGTTCGGGCTGACGATCGACGCGATGTATGCGATCCCGGAATACGGCGGCAACCACAAGCTCACGGGCTGGCACGAGATCGGCTGGCCGGGCGACATCCAGCCCGTCGGCTATTCGGCGGCGAAGGTGGAGCGCGACGACGGTCCGGACCCGGTCGCCGCCGGGGACCTGCCGGCGGTGCAGGAGCTCATCGACGCGCTGCCGGTGCTGTCGCGCGTCCGGTCGCCACGCCGGATCAGTCGTGGCTGATCGCGCGGTCATCGTCGGCAGCGGCGCGGGCGCCAGTGTCGTCGCTTTGACGCTTGCGCACGCGGGCTGGGACGTCGTCGTGCTCGAACGCGGGCCGCGCTATGTCCGCCACCCGGACCGGCCGTCGCACCGGTTTTCCAACGACGAGCTCAAGGCCAACCGTTACTTCGAGATGCCGGACCCGCTGACCGAGCCGCGCGTGTTCCGCGGCGGCGCCGGCGAGGCCGCTGTTGTCGGGTCGGTCAACGAGCTGGCCGCGGTCGTCGGCGGCGGCACGGTGCACTGGGACGCCAAGGTGCCGCGATTCTGGGACATCGACTTCAAGAAGCGGTCGTTACTCGGGGCATTCCCCGGCACCGACGTGAGCGATTGGCCGTTCTCCTACCACGACATTGCGCCGTTCTACGAACGGGTGGAGCGCATGCTCGGTGTGCAAGGAGACGCGAAGGCGCTGCCCGCGCTGACGCGAAAGCACGCTCCGGGTGCCCGCGCTTATGCGATGCCACCGGGGCCTCAGCAGTTCTCGTCGATGACGATCGCCGGCGGATGCAGCGCGGTCGGCATGCACCCTTATCCGTTCCCGATGGCGGCGAACTCGCGCCACCACGACGGCCGGCCGGCATGCAACGACTGCGGCCAGTGCAGTGGCTACGGCTGCCCGATCAACGCGCGCGTCGGTGCGCTTGCCGTGCTCGACCGCGCGACCGCGACCGGCCGGGTCAAGATCCGGTCCGGGACGTTCGCCTGCAAGGTCCGCATCGACGGGCGCAGGGCCAAGCGGGTCGAGTGGATCGGTCCGCACGGCCATCGCGGCAGTGACCGGGCCGACCTCGTCGTGCTGGCGGCGTCGGCCATCGAGACGTCTCGGCTGGCGCTGCTGTCGGAGCTGCCGGATCCGCATGACCGCATCGGCCGGGACATGATGTTCCACAACTTCATCGACGGCTTCGGCCTTTTCCTCGACCGTCGCATGCATGCCTATCGCGGCCGGTCGACGACGCAGTGCTGCGAGGACCTCGCCGACCCCGACTATCCGGGCGCCCGCGAAGCGGCCCGGGCGGCCGGGCTGCCTTACATCCGCGGCGGCATCATGGAGCTCGGCGGCTCGCAGGACCCCATCGCCGAGGCGAACATCTATCGCTTCCTGCTCGAGACGGTGCACTCCGCCGATCCGACCAATGCGGCGACACCGCCGTTCGGCACTCGGTTCAAGGCGCTCATGCGGTCGAGCCCGCTGCGCGACCGGCTGGCCGGCATCTCGATGGTCGGCGAGGACCTGCCCTATGCGACGAACCGCGTCGACCTTGCCGCGGTCAAGGACTATCGCGGCGTCCCGGTCGCACGACTCACCTACGCACCGGGCAAGCACGAGCAGGTCGCGGTGGCGTTCTATGCGGGGCAGATGACGGCGGCGCTCAAGGCAGCAGGTGCAACGGTCTCCGCTGCCGTCCCGGAGTCACTCGGTCAGCAGTCCGCGATCCCGCACGGCGCGCACATCATGGGCGGCATGCGCATGGGCACCGATCCCAAGACGAGCGTCACCGGACCGCACGGGCTCGTCCATCACCTCGACAACGTCCTCGTCGCCGACGGCTCGGTCTTCCCGTCCTCGGGCGCGCAGAACCCGACGCTCACCATCATGGCGACCGCGCTCCGCAACGCCCACAACCTCGTGTGCTAAGGGCGGATCGCGACTTTGATCGCGCCGCTGTGCTCCTGGTCGGCGATGGCCAGGAAGGCCTCGCGCCACTCGTCCAGCGGGAACACGTGGGTGAGCATGCCGCTGAGGTCAACCCGACCGGCTTGCACCAGATCGAGGTAGTGCTCGATCGCGTGCTTGCGTTGCCCCTCGACCGTCTCGACGCCGAACGCGTTGGACCCGACCCAGCGCAGTTCCTTGAAGTCGACCGGGCTCCACTCCCACCGCGCGGGTGCGTGCACGCCGGCCTTGACGATCGTGCCCCGGGTCGCGAGCACACGCGCGGAGATCGCGAAAGAGTCGGCCTTGCCGACGGTGTCGTAGGCGACGTCGACAAAGCCTGGATGGCACATCGGCAGGCCCCGTCCGTCCGGGCTGCGCCGCAGGACGCCGCCCGACCAGCGCGCGAGCGTCTCGAGCACCTCCTCGGCCGGTTCGTGCGCGGTGACCAGGTGCGCACCTAACTCTTTCGCCATCGCTGCCTGGTGCGGGTAGCGCGCGACGACCGCGACCTCGACGTCGGGATGCAGCGCGCGCAGGATCACGACCGCGGCACACCCGAGCGAGCCGGCGCCCCACACGACCGCGCGGCCACCGGGCGGCGGCGGGTTGCGCGTGACGGCGTGCAGCGAGACGGAGAACGGGTCAGCGAACACAGCCTGCTCGGTGGGTACGGCGTCGGGCACCGCGAACAGCATCGTCGAGTGCGCGGGCAACAGGTCGGCATAGCCACCGGTGGCGTCCCGCGCGACACCGGTGTGGATGCCGGGGCTGATGTCACCGGTCGTGAAGCTCCAGCACAGGCTCAGGTCGCCGGCTGCACAAGCCGGGCACACCGGGTCGATGCCGCGCGGTCGGCAGGACAGCCACGGGTTGAGGGCGACGCGGTCGCCCACGTCGTACCCTTCCGCCTCGGGCCCGAGCTCGACCACCTCGGCGACCACCTCGTGTCCGAGTACCTGCGGGAACGAGCAGAACGCGAACATCGCGCTGTCGCCGCCGCCCTCGCCGAAGTCGAGGAGGACCTGCTTGGAGTCCGAACCGCAGATGCCGGTCAGCAGCGGCCGCACCACGAGCCAGTCGGGCCGCAGCGGGCGCGCGTCCGGGAGGTCCCGCAGGCCGACGGGTGAGGTCGCGAGGTTGTGCGCCAGAGCCGGAGCATCCGGCGGTGGCTGCCACCCGTCGGGCTCGACCCCGAACACCAGGGCTTTCATCGGTCCCCCCGGTTGCGCCGCGTGACTCTACCTCTGTGCTCCGCTCCCGCGACCGCCAAGTTGCTTTACTGTCTCGGGACGTGGTTTCTTCTAGATCTTAGTCACGATAGGAGATCCGGCACATGGACCTGCAGGGCGCGACCGTCCTCCTCACCGGCGCGTCGAGCGGCATCGGTGCCGCGACCGCGCGGGCACTCGCCAAGCGCGGGGCCGTGCTCGGTCTCGTCGCGCGTCGCAAGGACCGCCTCGAGCAGGTGCTCGCGGACTGCCGGGGCGACAGCCCCGACTCGCGGATCTGGGTGACCGACCTCTCCGACCTCGCCGCCGCCGAGGCGCTGGTCCACGAGGTGGTCAGGCACTTCGACGGTCTCGACGTCCTGCTCAACAACGCCGGTGCACCGAAGCGCCGGCACGTACGCGACCTCACGCCCGCCGAGGTCGAGGACGTCATGCGGCTCAACTTCTTCTCGCCGATGCGCATGATGCTCGCGGTCCTGCCGTCGATGATCGAGCGTGGCCGCGGCATGGTCGTCAACGTCGGCAGCATGGCGGGTCGCATCGGCGTACCGACCGAGGCGGCGTACTCGGCCAGCAAGTTCGCGCTCGGCGGGTGGAGCGAGGGCTGCGCGCTCGACCTGACCGGCACCGGGGTGGAGATCCGGCTCATCTCGCCGGGTGCGTTCGAGACGGAGATCTGGGACCAGCCCGGCAGCGACGACGCGTTCTACGACGGACCGAAGGCACCGCCACAGGAGTGCGCGGACGTCATCGTCGCGGCGATCGAGGGGCCGTCGTTCGAGGCCTATGCGCCGGCCGGCTATCGCGACATCGTCGTCGACAAGACACGCGACTTCGACGAGTTCATGGGCATGGTGCTGGCTCACGGCCGCAGTGGCGCCGCGACGTGACCGTGCACGACGAGGTGCTCGCCGCCGCGAAGGACATGCTGCGACTCGGGCTGACTGCCGGCACCAGCGGCAACGTCTCCGGGCGTCTCGACGACGGGTGCTTCGTTATCACGCCGTCGTCCATCGACTACACCGAGATGACCCTTGCCGACCTCGTTGTCATCGACGCAGCCGGTGAAGTCGTGGAGGGCACAAGGTCGCCGTCGAGCGAGAAGCTCGTCCACCTGGCGTGTTACAAACGCTTCCCCGAAGTCGGGTCGGTGATCCACGCCCATCCGCTCTACGCGTCGATGTTTGCGGTGGCGCGCCAGCCGATCCCGTCGGCGATCGACGAGTTCGCGGTCTACGTCGGCGGCGATGTGCCGGTTGCGGACTACGCGATGACGGGTACGCCGGAGCTCGGCGAGAATGCCGCGGACTGCCTTGGCTCCGTGGGCTCCGCGCTGCTCGCGAACCATGGAAGCGTCACCGTGAGCGACTCGCCGGCCAAGGCAATCCACCAGCTCGGTGTCGTCGAGCGGGCGGCGCAGATCATCTGGGGTGCGCGCGCGCTCGGCGGTGATGCCGAGCTGCCCGCGTCGACCAACGACACACTCAGCGGCTACTACCGCATGTTGCGTCAGCGCCCGTCCTGACCATGCCGAACGCAGCCGCGGTCACCGTCGGCATCGACATCGGTACGACGTCGGTCAAGGCGGTCGCCGTCGACGGTCAGGGTCAGGTGGTCGCGCGCACGCGGGTCGCGCATCAGCTGGAGGCCTCGGCGGACCGGTTGCGTCATGACGCCGACAAGGCGTGGCGTCGTGGGCCACGCCGCGCGCTCGCCGCGCTCGGCGATGTTCAGCCGCGTGCGGTCAGCGTCACCGGGATGGTGCCGTCGATGACCGCGGTCGACCGGCGCGGCCGGCCGCTCACGGCGGGCCTGCTCTATGGCGACGCGGCCGGTCGACGGGCCGAGCGCGGCGGCTTGCCCGACCTCGTCGGGGACGCACAGGAGTTCCTACGGGCGCTCGCTCGCGAGGTGCCGGACGCGGCGGGCTACTGGTCGGCGCAAACGACGGCGACGGTTGCTCTCGGAGGACCGCCCGTGATCGCTGCCGATGTCGCGCAGGTCCTGTGGCCGCTCGTGCAGGGCGGTCAGTGGGACCAGGCGACGCTCGACGACTGCAAGGCTGCCGCGGAGCAGGTGCCGCAGATCGTGGCCAACCGCACGCCGGTCGCCGACGTCGGCGGCACGCTCCTTGACGGCGGCGCGATCGACGTCATGTGCGAGCGACTGGCATCTGGGGTTGCGGATGAAGGCGACGTGCTTGTCATCTGCGGAAGCACGCTCGTCGTGATGGCCCGGTTACGTCCGGGCGCCACGACACCGCCGTCGATCCTGGCCTACCCGGATGCCGGTGGCGCGATGACGGCGACGGCCGCCAGCAACGCCGGCGGCTTGTTTCTCAACTGGGTCGACCGCACAGTGGCGAAGCCGCGGGGCGCGCTCGATCCCGAGCAGGTGCCGGTCTGGGTGCCTTACATCCGCGGCGAGCGCACCCCGTGGAACGACCCGCAGCGTCGGGCCGCGATGTCCGACATCCACCTCGGCCACGACGCCGCTGCAGTTCGTCGCGCGGCTCACGAGGCCACCGGCTTCGTCACGCGGCATCTGCTGGAGCTCATGGACGTCTCGCCGCGCCGCATCGTCGCCGTCGGCGGTGGCACGCAGGTCGACGGGTGGATGCAGGCGTTAGCCGACTGCGTGTCGGCGCCGGTCGACGCGGCGACCGAACCGGACACGGCTGCTATCGGCGCAGCGTTCCTGGCCCGGATGACCGCCGGGCTCGAAACCGACCTGTCCGACGCCGCCCGCTGGGCGCGACCGACCCGAAGGTTCGAGCCAGAACCCGACTGGGCCGCCGCGGTCAACCACCGCTACGGCCGTTTCCGCGAGCTCGTCGGCTAGCCGTTCCGCCAGGACACAGCAGGTCAGCCCTGATTGCATTGACGCCTCCATATCGATGGAGACCGCCCACCTCGCTGGGCACGAGCGCTGCGACGCGCGGGCTCGATGGCAAGCCCTGCATAACAGCTACCAAGGCCTCGCCTCCAGCCTGACCTAGCACGAACCGAACCGCCTAGTAGCGTCGGTTCCCGGCGTGTAGCGGCACTTCTTCGACGCTTCCGCGGAAACGCTTCTGGCCGAACTTTGGCCTCAGAAACGGACACACGAGCGTGTGATGTCCGAGTCGGAGGCCAAAGTTCGCGCCGGCCGCGGCAGAGGGTAACGCCGGGAGGGTGCCGGTGAGCGACACTTACAACGCGAGTCCTTGGGATGTCCTACGCTCCCACGCGTGGCCGATCAGCCGACATTAGCGGCGCCGCCCAATCCCTACGGCGCGGTTCAGCGGGTCGTGGCGATCGCGGCGACCGTGGGCATCGCCGCCGCCATCGTCGCACTCATCGATGGCATCGTTCTGATGGTCAAGCGCAAAGTGACCGAATGTCCTGACGGCCACTTCTTCCCAGAAGGCACCAAGAACTTTGACTGCTATGCGCATCCGCGGCTCGCGGAAGGCCTCGCTATCTCGGCGCTCGCAGTGACCCTTGCGGCCTTGCTGCTCATCGCAGCGCTTGCGTCCTTAGCTGCGCTCAAACCTCGCGGCGAGACCTCAGCAGCTGATCCAGTGCGACCGGTGTAGCGGCACCTTCACGGCACGAACGCCCGCCTGTGGGAGTAAGTTTCGAATGTGGGTCTCGGTCTGGTGATCGCCGCCATCGGCCTGGTCATGTTGGCGTGGCCGCGCCCCTTCCTCGGGCTCGCGGGCCTGTACCGAAGCGGGTCCGTCTTGAGCCTCGGCGCTCGCGTCCGCGCACGGTCGCTCGGCGTGACCGCGATGCGCACGACGAGGACGCTCGGTTTGGTTCTACTTCTAGGTGGCCTTTTCCTCGTTCTCGCCATGTCGTAGGGCGGCACATCCTTGTCGTGCCTGGATGAAGACGTCGGAGCGGGCGTCACACATGGCAGGTTGTTCCCTGACTCGTAGGCTGCTGGCGTGACGGATGTGACAAGCGCGATCCAGGCATGGCGCCAGCGCGAGCCTGGCCGGTTGATCGGCAAGGGGCATCCCGCCGGCGACTTCCTTGAGGCTTACGCCTGGGATCTGCTCGAAGAACGCCCGGGCTATCTCAAGGTCCGGGCGCAGCTGCCGGAACAGGTGCGCAACCCACGCGGACAGCTGTTCGGCGGGTTCACTCCGACCTACGTCGACATGATCGCGCTGATGACGGCGAAGGCGGGGACACCGCCGGAAGAGCGCTACGCGAGTTGGCTCGCAACGACCAACATGCGCGTCGACTACTTCGAACCGATCGTAGGCCCGACATTCGTGGTCGAGAGCGAATTGGAAAAGCGCCGCGGCCGGACGTTTTTCGTCGTGACGCGGTTCTGGCAGGAGGACACACTCGCCGCATACGCCGTGACCACGATGCGCGAAATGCCGGTCGATCGGAAGCTCGGCGACGCGTGACGCTCGGGACAACGGCACCACTCCCGCGTCAGGAGTCGGGATTACTCGACGGGCGCTGAACGGCACCTACTGCGCGTCTGGACCGCGCTGTCTGTAGACCTCGTCGCGCATGCGTTCGTGGCGGGCCTGCGTCTGCGCCGCGAACTTCGGCCACTTCTTCTCGGCTCTGCGACGCATGCGCGGGCTCAACCCCGAGAAGTCCGGTGGCTCCGGCGTTGGCAGCGGACTGCCCGGTGGATAGTCCGCGAGGTTGTATCGAAGGGATAGCTGCGTCGAACCCGTGGAGACGGTCCGCTTCCCGAGGCTGAGCCACTTCCGCATGCCCGAAATGTACGGCCGCCGTTGATGAGGTTCAACCGAGCGCAGGAGATCGGCACTTCACCGGCGGAGTCGTGACCGGTGCCAGCACGTCACACGGCACGCCCTGTTCCATTGGCGGCCCGACCACCGCGCGGAGCAACACTCATCGCGGCGGTCACCGTGTCACCCTCGGCGACCTGCTCCTGCACGCGCACGCCCTTCTTCATCGGCAGCACGTAACCGCCGTCGCGCGGCAGCAGTGAGGTCTCCCACTGGGTGCCGCCGATCCGAACGGATACAGGGATCGCTCCCCAGCCATAGGACGCCTCCGCCGCTTCGGCGCGGACGTAGTCACACACGTCTTCCGGCAGCGCCAACCAGTAGAACGGCGCCGGGCCGCGCCATTCGAACAGCTCCGCGGTGAAAGACGTGTCCACGCCAGAGAACGCTAGTGCTGCGAGAGCCGGTTCACGTCACAGAGCGGCACGTATGCGCTTCCGACGTCTTTGAGCCGTAGCAGGTGGCGTGCCTTCGTCGAAGTGCTCCAAAGGCCGCTCAGATCTGAGCCACAACCTCCCGCACTTCGGCATCGCGAAACTTGGCGCCTGGAGGCTGCGGGGCGTTT
>JAVEEE010000264.1 GCA_030840615.1 Frankiaceae bacterium
TCGACAGCGCCGTCGTGATGAGGTCGACGACGACCTCGCGCACCCGCTCCTCGCGCGACGCGACTGCACGGGGAGTGAAGCGCCGGCTCACCAGCTTGCGGCGCTGGGAGTGCAAGGGGTTGTCGAGGCCGATGATGGCCGGGTCAGCCGGGATGTTGGGCCGGTAGCCGCCCTTGGCGGTGTCGGAGTTGACGAACACGTCGTCGCGGGTCTCGACCTCGACGACGTCGGCATGCCGGAACACGCCCCAGAGCTCGTTGCCGGCGTCCCACGCCACCGGCTCGTGCTCACGGAACCAGGCGTAGCGCTCATAGGCACCGGTCACGTAGGACTCGCCGTCCAGGAGGTCCAGCACCGGCCGAGTTTCTGACACGCCGTCAGAAACTACCCGAGTTGTCAGCGCCACATCGAGCTAGAGCTCGCTCAGCGTCTGACGAGTCGCCTGCGAAGCCAGGCGGCGGGCGAGGTCGCGCGAGGTGATGTGCGCCGGCGTCGTATCCGCGATGAAGTCCGCCAGTGTCCGCGCGAAACGGTCGGGGTCGTCCTCGTGCGGGTAGTGCCCCGCACCCGGCACGACGTCGAGCCGGCAGCCCTCGATGACGCCGGCCGCCGCCCGCGCGTGGGCGACAGGGATCATGCGGTCGCGCTCACCCCAGACGATCAACGTCGGCAGGTTGCCGGCCAAGTGCAGTCGATCGGTCGCACTGACGCGCTGCCCCGAGACGTTGATGACGGCGTCGATCGTCGCGAGGAACGACGCGCGTGACTCGCGGTCGGCCAGCAGCGCCATCTGTCGCAGCATGTAGGGCAGGTCGTTCCACGCGCGGGCAGCCGCGGGTTGCAGCAGCCGTCCAACCGCCCCGGCCCGCCGGTTGCGTTGCAGCCGGGTGAGCTGTGCCAGCACGACATTGGCACCAGGGAGGCTCAGCGCGCGCAACAGCGGCGTCACCTCACGCCCCAGGCCGCCGCTGCTCACGAGCACGAGCCGCTCGCCGCGTTCCGGGAACTGGTAGAAGAACTGCATCGCGATGCCGCCGCCGAGGGAGTGACCGACGATGGTCGCGGCGTCGATGTCGAGCCAATCGAGCGCATCCCGCACGGCCGCAGCCAGCGACCCGAGCGAGAAGTCCCCGCGCATCCGTGATGACGCACCGTGCCCCGGCAGATCGATCGCGACGACGTCACAGCTCCGGGCGAGCGCCGGAAAGACAGGGTCCCAGGTGTTGAGGCTGCCCGCCATACCGTGGATGAGCACGACCGTGGGGCCGGCGCCGGCTCGCCGTACGGCCAGCTCGCGGCCGTGCCATGGCAGCCGCCGGACTTCGGGCAGGTCGTCGCGATCCCCGTTGGCCATGGCCGCAAGTGTTTCAAGCGAAGGCGGAGCGGCTGGGAGCGGGGGCGTCACCCCGGCAGCGTGGCGAGCACCTCGCGGGCCTGCCGCATGATGCGGTCGATCAGCTCGGCGCATGACGGCAGGTCGTCGATGAGCCCGACCACCTGCCCGCTTGCCATCACGCCGAGGTCGTCGCGACCGTCGACCATCGCCGCTCGCAGCAGCATCGGCGTGTTCGCGGCCATCAACACCTGCGACCAGCTGAGCTCTTGCGCCTTTCTCATCGCCAGGCCTTCGCGAACGATCTCGCGCCACGGCGTTCCGGACATCCGCTTGAAGGCCAAGGCACTGCGCGCTGCCCCGGAGAAACGCCGCGGCGCGGCCGCCGCCTCGAGCGACTCGACGAGTTCCGTGCGCAGCACGCGGTGGGGTACGCCGTCGACCTGCTTCGTGACGACGGTGTCGCTGACGGACTTCGACAGGTAGAACCGCTTCACGCTCTCGGGCACGGGACTGTCGGTGGTGAGCAGGAAGCGGGTGCCCATCGCGACCCCACTCGCGCCATAGGCGAGTGCGGCGACCAACCCACGACCGTCGAAGAACCCTCCCGCAGCCACGACCGGAACGTCGACGGTGCCGACGACCTGCGGCAGCAGCAACGTGGTCGGCACCGCGCCGGTGTGACCACCACCCTCGCCGCCCTGCACGAGGACCGCGTCGACGCCCCACGCGGCAACCTTCTCGGCGTGACGCTTCGCACCGACTGACGGCATCACGAGCACTCCGCCGTCGTGCAGCCGCTTGATCAGCTCCTGCTTCGGCGCCATCGCAAAGGACGCGAGCCGGACGCCTTCGCGAACCAGCACGTCAACTCGTTCGACCACATCGCCCTGGTCGGCACGCATGTTGACGCCGAACGGCTCATCCGTGCGCTCGCGCATCTCCTTGACCGCACGGCGTAGCTCGTCGAGGGACATGGTCGCCGCGGCGAGGATGCCGAGCCCGCCGGCGGCAGAAGTCGCCGCCGCGAGCTGCGGTGTTGCCACCCACCCCATGCCGGTCTGGATGATCGGGTGCCGGATGCCGAGCAGCTCCGTCAGCCGGGTCTGCAACGGCACCGGCGCCGCCTCAGCCACCCGGCACTTCTTCGAAGCGCGCGCCCTGCGGGTCGAGCCGCTCGAGCAACGCAAGCTCCTCGTCGGTCGGCAACCGTGACGTCGGCACCTCAGCGGGAACGACGAGCTCGAACCCGGTCGCCTGGACGACGTCGTCGACAGTCACGCCGGGGTGCACCGAGCGAAGCCGCATCCGATGGTGCGGCTGCTCGAAGTCGAGCACGGCCAGGTTCGTCACGACGTAGCGCAGCCCGTGGTAGCGGGTCGCGGCTGCGCCGGCGGCCTCCGCCCGGTCGAACCCGACGCCGGTCACGACATCGACGCCCTCGACGAAGACGCGCGGGCCGTGGTTGGGGATCCAGTACGAAGTGACGTTGTTGATCGTGTTGCCGGGGGCGCCACGAAAGCCGAGCAGCTGCGCCTTCGGCTTCTTCATGTCACCGATGGCGGCGAAGTTCTGGTTGCCGTAGGGGTCGATCTGGCTGCCGCCCATGATGACGTGGCGCCGACCCGACCAGACGACGTCGAACATCGTTCGATAGGGGTTCCACGCCTCGACGGCACCGTCGGCGTTCGTGAACATCGCCTCGCCGTCGGTCATCACGAGATCGGGCTCGAAGGACAACCGCGCGAGCAGGCCGCCGATGCGCGGGATGGTGCCGATCGGGTTCGCGACGATCTCACCGTCGCCGCGAAAGCACTCCGCGATGGCGACACAGCAGACGTCCGCGCGCCGGACGTCGATCGTCGGCGTGGTCATCCGGACGTCACCTTCTGTTGATAGCCGTCCTCGTCCAGATCGAGCCACGCGCTTCGCCACTCGGCCCACGCCTCCGGCGACTTCGCGCCGGCCGCGTAGCCGCGTTGGAATGCCTCGTCACGCTCGTAGTCCGGCGCGCATGAGGTGAAGTGCGCACCGTTCGGAGTCTCGACGACGCCGTCGGTCCAGAGCCGGCTGATCCGCAACGTGTGGTGTGACCCCTCCTTCAGCAGATCGTCGGTGTCGACGATGCGCTCGCACGTGACGAAGGCCTGCTTCGCCGCCTGGCACATCAGGTCGTCGAAGTAGAGGTCCGGCCCGAGGAACTGCGCGTTGCCGGCGGCGTCTGCACGGTTCTGGTGCACCAAGGCGACGTCGAGCCGCAACGCCGGCATCGCGACCAGCTCCGCCGCCGCACCGGTCTCCGGGTCGGCGTACGGCGACATCACCGTGCGGATCTCGTCCTGGCGCGCCACGACGTCGGAGCCGAGGCCGACGCGAGTGGGCAGGAATGGCACCCGCCATGCCGCGGCCTGCAGCCCGAGCAGGAACATCCCCTCGTCGAGCTCGAGCGCGTCGACGGTGCCGGCCTGGCGGGCGTTGCGGAAGTGCGGCTCGAGCGGAATCGAGTCGAGCGAGACGAACGCGAAGACCACCTTGCGGACCTTGCCCGTGGCACAGAGCAGGCCGACGTCGGGTCCGCCGTACGAGACGATGGTGAGGTCTTTCACGGATGATCGGCACAACGCCCGCACCAGCGCCATCGGCTTGCGGCGCGACCCCCAGCCACCGATGCCGATCGTCATGCCGTCACGGAGCTCGCCGACGACCTCCTCGACCGTCGTCCTCTTGTCAGGCACTGCCGTCCTGGCCCTTCTCCCACTGGTCACGCTTGTCGACGAAGGCGTCGCGGGCCTTGTCCGACGCACCGGTGAGGTTGAGCTCGAACGTGAACCCTTGCTCGTAACGGTAGGACCGACGCACGTCCACGGGGTCGATGCCGTTGAGCGACTCCTTGGCGGCGCGGATGACCACCGGATCGATCGCCGCGATCTGCCGGGCGACGTCCCGGGCGGCATCGCGAAGCTGCTCGCGCGGCACGACCTTGAGGACGCTGCCGTAGGCCGCCAGCTCTTGCGCGGTCGCTCGCTCGGCCGTGTAGACCATGTGACGCATCCGGTGCTGGGGAACCAGCCGGGACAGATGGGTGGCGGCACCGAGCGCACCCTGCTTGACCTCGGGCAGCCCGAACGTCGCGTCGTCCGAGGCAATGATGATGTCGGCGTTGCCGGCGAGGCCGATGCCGCCGCCGAGGCAAAACCCGTGCACGGCCGCGATGACCGGCACGGCGCACTCGTAGACAGCCGCGAACGCCGCGAAGCACCCCCGGTTGGCACCGACCAGGGCGGTGAACCCGTCTGTCGACTGCATCTCCTTGATGTCGACACCGGCGTTGAACCCTTTGCCCTCGGCAGCGAGGACGAGCACGTGCACGTCGGAGTCCTCACCCGCAGTGCGTAGGACATCCGCCAGCTCGAACCAGCCGGCGACGGTCAGCGCGTTGACCGGCGGCACGTCGACGACGACCTCGGCGACGTGCTCGGCGACGGTCAGGCTGATGCCCATACAGACTCGAGTCCCCTGGATCCGCGACCGCATCTGATACGGCGTCAGATACGGCTGTCACCATATACGGGTGACTCCGTCTCCCAGGCTCCGCTTCCGCGACCGCGACGACGTCAGTGGCCGCGCCGTGCTCGTCACCGGCGGCACCAAGGGGCTGGGCCGCGGGCTCGCCAGCGCGTTCGTGGCCGCGGGCGCGGACGTGCTCGTCTGTGCGCGCACGCCTCCGGAGGAGGGGTCGGACGGCGTCACGTTCGTTGCTGCCGACCTGCGTGACCCCGTGCAGGCGTCGGCCGTCGTCGACGCGACGGTGGAGCGGTTCGGCCGGCTCGACGTGGTCGTCAACAACGCCGGTGGCTCGCCGGAGGCGGAGGCTGCGACAGTCTCTGCGCGGTTCGTCGAGAAGATCGTGGCTCTCAACCTGCTCGCGCCGTTCTACGTCGCACAAGCCGCCAACGCCGTGATGCAGCAGCAGGATGGCGGGGGCGTCATCGTCAACATCGGCAGCCTCTCCGGCCATCGCCCGTCACCCGGCACCGCGGCGTACGGCGCGGCGAAGGCAGGTCTCGCGAACCTGACCCGGTCGCTCGCCATGGAATGGGCACCGAAGGTGCGGGTCAACGCCGTCACCGTGGGATATCTCGAGACCCCGGACGGGTTGACGCACTACGGCGGAGCCGAGGGCGCGGCGGCTGTCGGACGACGCGTTCCGATGGGACGGCTGGTCCAGCCAGCCGACGTCGCCGAGGCATGCCTCTGGCTGGCATCACCTGCCGCAGCGTTCGTCACCGGAGCGGATATCGCGGTCGACGGCGGCGGCGAGCCGCCGACGTTTCTGACGACCCGTCAGGGCTAGCATCGCAACGTGGCCATTTCGGACGGAGCAGCACCGTTGCGGGCGGTCGACGGTCGAGTTCCGGGACGGCGCGGCCTGGCCACCCGGCAACGGTTGCTGGAGTGCACGATCGACCTGCTCGCGACCACGCCTTACCGCGACCTCAAGGTCACAGACATCACTCGCGCCGCGGGCACGTCACCCGCAACCTTCTACCAGTACTTCGTCGACATCGAGGCGATCCTGCTCGCCGTTGCCGAGCAGACCGTCGAGGAAGGCCGACAGCTCGCCGAGCTGATCGCAGGCCGGCCCTGGAAGGGCGCGAGCGGTGTCGCGAGCGCGGAGGCGCTGGTCGACGGGTTCCTCGGTTTCTGGCGCGACCATCGCTCGACGCTGCGCGT
>JAVEEE010000317.1 GCA_030840615.1 Frankiaceae bacterium
AGCGGCCGGTGGGCGGTGCTCGAGGTTGCTGATGAAGGGCCCGGCTTGTCCGCGGCCGATGCCGAGCGCGTCTTCGAACGCTTTTACCGCGCGGACCCGTCGCGCAACCGCAGCCAGGGCGGGGGGACGGGCCTTGGGCTGTCCATCGTGTTCGGGCTCGCGGAGGCGCACGGCGGGATGGTGGAGCTGGAAACGGAGGCGGGTCACGGCGCGACGTTCCGTGTCCTGCTGCCGCTTGCCGATGGGCACACCCAGGCCACGACCTGACGCCGCTTCGGCTTCACAGCGTCCGCACAGGTCCGCTTCAGGCTGAGCGCATCTTGGGTCGGCAGTGTCTGCGCATGACCTCGACCATCCTCGGCCCGAGAGCCAGTGCCGCCGATGCCACGGTGCCGCCCGTTCTCGACATCGTCGTGCCCGTTCACAACGAGCAACGTGACCTTGCGGCAAGCGTGCGTCGACTACACGAGTTTGCCCGAGCCTCGTTGCCCTTTCCCTTTCGCATCACGATCGTCGACAACGCGAGCACCGACGAGACGTGGCAGGAGGCGCGCGCGCTCGCCGCCGATGTGCCCGAGCTTCGGCTGCTTCAACTCGGCGCGAAAGGGCGCGGCCGCGCGTTGCGGGCGGCGTGGTCCGCGAGCGACGCTGCGGTCGTCGCCTACATGGATGTCGACCTGTCCACCGATCTGGCCGCTCTTCTACCGTTGGTGGCGCCCCTGGTGTCAGGGCACAGCGACGTCGCGATCGGCACCCGGTTGTCACGCAGCTCGCGCGTGGTCCGCGGGACCAAGCGCGAGCTGATCTCGCGTTGCTACAACACCCTCCTGCACGCGACGCTCAGCACTCGTTTCTCCGATGCCCAGTGCGGGTTCAAGGCGATCCGCGGGGACTGCGTCCGCGCGCTGCTGCCTCATGTCAGGGACGACGGATGGTTTTTCGACACCGAGCTGCTCGTCGTCGCCGAACGTGCCGGGCTGCGTATCCATGAGGTGCCGGTGGACTGGATCGACGATGCGGACTCGCGGGTGGATCTTGTCGCCACTGCTCTCGCCGACCTGAAGGGTGTCGCGCGTCTGGCCCGCGACCTCGCCACCGGCCGGCTCGACGTCACCGACGTCCGCAGCTTGCGTCCGGCTCTTGCCGCGGGTCGCCCGAGCCTGCCGGCCCAGGTGCTGCGATTCGCGGCCATCGGCGTCGTCAGCACCGTCGCCTATCTGCTGCTCTACCTCACGGCACGGTTGGCCGTCCCCGCCCAAGCGGCCAACGCGGGCGCGCTCTTGCTGACCGCGGTCGCCAACACAGCCGCCAACCGCCGGTGGACGTTCGCCACCCACGGACGGGTCGGAGCCGTGCGGCATCAGGCTCAGGGGCTCCTCGTCTTCGTGGCGGCGCTTCTCATGACCGCTGGATCGCTCGCCTGGTTGCGCGCCGTCGACCCGAGCCCCAGCCGGCTGACCGAGGCGCTCGTGCTCGTCATCGCCAACCTCGCCGCCACCGCGCTGCGATTCACGGCCCTGCGCGGTTGGGTGTTTCGCGCGCGGAGCTCGCGATGACCACGACGGCCACGTCACAATTGACGCCGGCGGCACCGACCGGTGCGGCCCCCGCGGGCGATCCGCGCTGGGTGCGACCGGCGCTCGTCGGCTTGCTGCTGACGACAGGGGTGCTCTATCTCTGGGGTCTCGGCGCTTCGGGTTGGGCCAACGGTTTCTACTCGGCCGCGGTGCAGGCCGGGTCCCACAGCTGGAAGGCATTCTTCTTCGGGTCGTTCGACTCGGCCAGCTTCATCACGGTCGACAAGCCGCCCGCGGCGCTCTGGGTGATGGATCTGTCTGCACGGATGTTCGGGGTCAACGCGTGGAGCATCCTCGTGCCACAGGCACTCATGGGGGTCGGGTCGGTCGCGTTGGTCTACGCCACGGTGCGTCGGCGCTTCACTCCGACGGCAGGTCTCATTGCGGGTGCGGTGCTTGCGACGACTCCGGCCGCGGCCCTCATGTTCCGCTTCAACAACCCCGATGCGTTGCTCACACTGTTGCTGACCGCATCGTGCTACGCCATGGTGCGGGCGTTGGAGCACGCGCGCACGCGCTGGCTCGTCTTCGCCGGGACACTGATCGGGTTCGCGTTTCTCACCAAGATGTTGCAGGCGCTCGTCGTCGTACCAGGCTTTGCCATGGTCTACCTCGCGGCTGCCCCGACGTCCGTCGGCCGCCGAGTCCGGCAGCTGCTCGTGGCCGGTGCGGCGATCGTCGTCTCCGCCGGCTGGTGGGTACTGGCCGTGGCGCTGACGCCCGCCGCCGATCGGCCCTATGTGGGCGGGTCGCAGCACAACAGCATCTGGGAGCTCATCGTCGGCTACAACGGTCTCGGCCGGCTCACCGGAAACGAGACCGGCAGCGTCGGAGGCGCCGGCAATGCGGGCAGCCAGTGGGGGCCGACCGGCATCGCCCGTTTGTTCAACAGCGAGTACGGCGGCCAGGTGGCTTGGCTCATCCCGGCGGCGCTGGTGTTCCTCGTCGCCATCCTCTGGTTGGTCCGGCGCGCACCGCGCACGGACGGACGGCGCGCACAGCTGCTGCTGTGGGGCTCGTGGCTCATCGTCACCGGACTCACCCTCAGCTTTGCCAAGGGCATCATCCACGCCTACTACGTCATCGTGCTGGCGCCGGCGATCGGCGCCCTCGTCGGCATCGGGGCAGATGCCACCTGGCGCAGCCGTCGGCATCTCGCTCCTCGAGCCGTCATCGGCGGTGCCTTGGTGATCACGACGTTGTGGTCCTGGACGTTGCTCGATCGCACGCCGTCCTGGCATCCCGCACTTCGCCTCGTCGTGCTCGCGAGTGGGCTCGGCGCTGCCGCGGCCGTCTTCGCGGTGCCGGCGCTGCACCGCCGGGCGGCGACGCTCGTCGCCGGGGTGGCGATCGCCAGTGCACTCGCCGGTCCGGCGGCTTACGCCTTGGACACCGTCTCCGTGCCGCACTCCGGCGCCATTCCGACCGCCGGACCTGCCGGGCAAGGTGGATTCGGGCGGGCCGGCTTCGGCCGAGGCGGCTCCCGGTTCGGCCCGCCACAAGCGGCCCCGAACGGTCTGGCCGGAACAGCCGGCGGGCCCCCGGGCCGCGGTGGTCTCGGTGGACTTCTCGACACGGCCACGCCGAGCGATGCCCTGGTGGCCGCCCTACGGGCCGATGCGTCGAGCTATACCTGGGTGGCGGCGACCGTCGGTTCCAACAATGCCGCCGGCGTGCAGCTCGCGACCGGGTTGCCGGTGATGTCGATCGGCGGCTTCAACGGCACGGACCCCACGCCGACGCTGGCCGAGTTCCAGGCTCTCGTCGCCGCAGGCAAGGTGCACTACTTCCTCGGCGGCGGCGGCGGTGGCGGTGGCGGTGGTGGATTCGGTGCCGGCCCCGGTGGCGGTCTGCGCGGTTCGGGCACGTCCACGGCCATCACCGCATGGGTGCAGGAGACGTTCACGGCGACGACCATCGGAGGGACGACCGTCTACGCACTCGACGGCTGACGAGGTTCTTGATCGTTGTCGGGGGTACCAAAGCCACGTGCCAGACGATTCGACGCTCGATGATGTCCGGACGACGGATGACAACCGCGGTCGGGTCGGTGGCCGGCGGGTCGCGCTGGGTGTGCTGCTCGTGATCGTCCTCGTCGCGAGCACCGGTTGGCTCGGTGTGCACTCCGAGACTGCGCGGGCGAGCGGCGACGGCTACCGGATGTCGCTGACCTATCCGCGGGTTGCCCGCTCCGGACTCGACATCCCCTGGAAGCTCACCCTGCGTCACGCAGGAGGGTTCACCGGTGACATCACCGTGGCGATCACGGCGGACTACTTCGACATCTTCGAGTTCCAGGGGATGCACCCTGAGCCCAGCGACGAGACGGCAACCGAACGCTTCGTCTACCTCACGTTCGCACCGCCGCCCGCCGGCGCGGAGGTGTTCACCGTGGCCCTCGACACTTACGTGCAGCCGGCCAGCCAGATTGGACGAGACGCCGTGACCGCCGTCATCATCGGCGGCCACAAGGTGGCCCAGGTCAGCTACAAGACGTGGTTGGTGCCCTGATGGAGATCGTGTTCCGCGCCGTCTTCGTATTCTTCTTCCTCTGGGTGGTGACGCGGGCCGTCGGCCGGTCGTCGCTCGGGGAGCTGTCGACGTTCCAGCTGCTGCTCTACGTCACCATGGGTGACCTCATCCAGCAGGCCGTCACGCAGCAGGACTACTCCGTCACGGCCGGCGTGTTGGGCGTCTCGACGTTCGCTTTGCTGACCGTCGCATTCGGCTGGATCAACTGGCGGTGGCGGTGGGCCCGACCGGTGGTCAGCGGCCTCCCGATCGTCATCGTGAAGGACGGGGAACCGCTCGTCACCGCACTGAAGCACGAGCGCATGTCACTCGACGAGCTCTACGCGCAGGCGCGTCAGCAAGGCATCAACAAGCTCGGCGAAATCGACCTCGCGGTATTGGAGAACGACGGCAAGGTGTCGTTCTTCACCCGTGACAGTGAAAAGTCCGGCGCGCCGGACACTCAGCCTGCCGGGGGATGACCGGCGGCCTCAGACTCCCCATTCCGGCCGCAGCGGCATCCCGCTGGCACCGCTTGCGTCGACCTTGACTCCGAGCACCTGGTGGAGCTCGATGGTCCGCCGCTCGAAGCCGAGCCGTGACCCGGCCATGTAGAGGGCCCACACCCGGGCGCGCCCGAGTCCGACCTCGTCGACGGCCTCGTCCCAGCTCTTCGCCAGGTTGTCGCACCAGCCGGCGAGCGTACGAGCGTAGTGCTCGCGCAGGTTCTCCTCGTGCCGCACCTCGAAGCCGTTGTCCTGCATCTCCGACACGATGAGCCCGACGCCTTCGAGCTCCCCGTCCGGAAAGACGTATCGGTCGATGAAACCGCCGAACCGGTTGCTCTCGGTCGTCGTCGGCCGGGTGATGCAGTGGTTGAGGAGTCGACCCTGCGGGCGCAGCTTGCCGTGCAAGAACCGGAAGTACGCCGGCAGGTTGGCCTTGCCGATGTGCTCGGTCAGACCGATCGAGGAGACCGCGTCGAAGTCCGACTCCTGCACGTCGCGGTAATCGCTGAACCGGACCTCCGCGAGGTGGCCGAGACCGTCGGTGGCGATGCGCTCCTTCGCCCACTCCGCCTGCCGACGGGACAGCGTCACGCCGAGTGCTTGCACGCCGTAGTGGCGAGCGGCGTGGCGCACCATGCCACCCCACCCGCAGCCGACGTCGAGCAGCCGCATGCCCGGCTCGAGACCGAGCTTGCGGCAGACGAGGTCGTACTTGTGCTCCTGCGCCTCTTCCAGTGAGGCGTTCTCAGTGGGGTAGCACGCGCAGGTGTAGGTCATCGATGGCCCGAGCACGAGCTCGTAGAAGCGGTTGGACACGTCGTAGTGGTGGCTGATGGCCTGGGCGTCTCGCTGCTTCGAGTGGCGCAGGCCCGACCGCAGCCGCCGGGCACCCAGCTCCTCCTCCGGCGGCTCCACCCAGCGCAGCGCCTTCGGGTCGATGTTGCGTAGCAACGCAAGGCGTTCCGACCAGGGCAGGTGCCCGATGTGGTCGCTCCACATCAGCGACAGGGCGTCGTAGGGGTCACCGTCTATCTCGAGCTCACCACTCACGAAAGCGCGGGCGAGGCCCAGCTGGCTCGGAGCGGTGATGAGCTGGGACAGCGCCTTCGGTGACCGCAGCACCAGCCGGACGGGGGCATCTGCGGGCCCGGATCGGCTTCCGTCGTAGGCCTCGACCGAGACGGGAGCCCCGGCCATCGCACGGGCCAGCAAGTCGGCAACCGGCGTTCTCGGCATCGCTGTGTCCGCCCTTCTATCGTTGCTGCACGGTCTTGGCATAGAGACCGGTCAGTCGTTCGTCCGGGTCATAGGTCTTCTTCAACACCTCGTAGCGGGGACCACCGTAGGTCGCCCAGAACTCGTCCTCCGGGTAGAAGGCTGTCGAGTAGAGCGACTTACGTCCACCGAGCGCGGCGACCTTCTCCTCGATGGCGCGGTTGTGGAACGGCTCCTGCTTCGACGCGGGAAGGTCGACCCCGCCCCAGAAGCCGACGTTGACGTATGTCGTGTGCGGCTCCAGCGCGTAGAGGTCCCAGATCACCGCAGGATCCCGCTGGCGCAGCGGGCAGAGCCAGACAGGCGTCATGCCGGTCTGGGCGTGCAGGAACGCGAGGAACTCCGGCAACCGGTCGACGTCGACCTCGATGTCCTGGATGACGTATTCGATGTCGGGCTTGCCGCGCAGTGAGTCGATCCGCCGCTTTACCCCGTATCGCCGTTCGAGCGCGACGAGCCGCCAGAAGACGTCGGAGCGCAGCCGGCTCTTGGGCCAGACCCGGCGGATGATCGGATGCTGGGCACCGAAGGCGCGCGAGCACCAGAACCAGTCGGTGTCCCAGCGCCAGAGGTAGTCGCGGACGGTCAGCCAGTCTTCGCGACGCTGCTGCACCGAGCGGTAGTAGATGTCGCGGCCCGTGTAGTCGGAACATCGGGGCACCTCGTCGGCCCACGATGCCAGCGTCAGGTAGACCTCGCGGTCGGACACCCACATGCCGTCGATGAACTGCACCGGCTCACCGTCGTACGTCGGATCCAGGCACAGTTCGCGCACCGCAGCCGCGACTGCCTCGGCGCTGTCGTAGCGGAGATGGCGCAGGTGAACGAACGGTCGCACCGGCTCGAGCTCGATCCGCAGGCGCAGCGCATAGCCCAGTGACCCGTAGGAGTTGGGAAAGCCGAAGAACAGGTCGCGATGCTCGTTGTCCGGCGTGACCGTCAGCACTTCGCCGGAGCCGGTGAGCACGTCCATCTCCAGGACGGACTCGTGGGGGCACCCGTTGCGGAAGGAGCTCGACTCGATGCCCACGCCCGAGACGGCCCCACCCAAGGTGATGGTCTTCAGCTGTGGAACGACGAGGGGCATGAGGCCGTGTGCGAGCGTGGCGTCGACCAGTTCCTCGTACGTCGTCATGCCGAGCACGTCGGCGGTGCGTCCTGCCGCGTCGACGGACAAGACACCTCGGAACGGCTCGGCGTCGAGCCGGCCGGCGACTGTTGCGCGCGGGCGGAACAGGTTGGAGGTCCGCTTTCCGAGCCTGATCGGCGCACCCGGCGGAAGCTGCATGAGCTGTTCACGCGCGGCGGCGACCAGCCGCTCATAGTTCTCGGCTGCCTCGGTCACGCCGTTCAACCTATGCCGCGTAGGTTTCCGGCATGCAAACCTTCAGCCGCGAGGGTCTGACCTTCGACGTGTCCGACACCGGGCCGACCGACGGCGAGGTCGTCGTGCTGCTGCACGGCTATCCCGAAAACCGGACCTCGTGGGACGCCGTGACGCCGCTCCTGACGGCGGCCGGCTACCGCGTCCTCGCCCCCGACCAGCGCGGCTACTCCCCGCGTGCCCGCCCGCTGCGCCGGCGTGACTACGCCATGTCCGAGCTCGTCGCCGACGTGCTGGCGCTGGTCGACGCCGCCGGGGCGCAACGCGTGCATCTCGTGGGTCACGATTGGGGCGGCGGCGTCGCGTGGGGGTTTGGCCACGCGCACCCTGACCGGCTCCGGACGCTCACCTCGCTCACGACTCCACATCCACGCGCGATGGTCGCGTCGATGACGCGCAGTGGCCAGGCCCTGCACTCCTGGTACATGGCGTTTTTCCAGCTGCCGTGGTTGCCCGAGCAGAGTTTCAAGCCACGGATGGAAAAGACGCTTCGCCGGACGCTGACCCGGTCCGGGCTTCCGCACGAGGCCGTCGACCGCTACGTCAAACCGCTGCAGCAGCCGGGCGCGGCCCGCGCGGCCATCAACTGGTACCGCGGGATGCCGTTCTCGCGACCGCCGAAGGGCCGGATCCAGGTGCCGACGCTCTACGTCTACGCGACCGCTGATGCGTTCCTCGGGCGCACGGCTGCCGAGCTGACGGAGAACTACGTCGAAGCGCCGTATCGCTTCGAGGTACTCGAGGGTGCCAGCCACTGGATCCCGGAGGAGAAGCCTGACGTGCTCGCCCAGCTGTTCGTCGAGCACGCGAAGGCTCATGCATGAGCAAACGGCTCGACGACGCCCGGTGGTGGTACGCGTATGGCAAGCAGCGGGCCAACGCCGAGTGGCGCCTGCGCGGTGCGAAGAGTCTCGGTGCGCAGGCGACGATCCTCGGCGACCCGCGGGTCGACGCCACTGACATCGAGATCGGAGACCACTTCAAGATCTGGTCGGGGCACCGCAAGACGCTCGTCACCGGCTGGGGTCGCATCCGCATCGGCGACCGCGTGTTCATCAACAGCGGCGTCGTCGTCATGAGCGTTCTCGAGGTCACGATCGGCAACGACGTCGCGATCGCCAACGAGGCCTACCTGATGGACACCGACAGCCATGGCGTCGAGGGTCGCCCGGTGAAGAACGCACCCGTGCGCATCGGCGACGGGACCTGGATCGGCGCGCGGGCAATCATCCTGCCTGGCGTCACGATCGGCCGACGTTGCCTGGTGGCTGCAGGAGCGGTGGTGAGCCGGGACGTGCCCGATGACACGTTGGTCGCGGGAAACCCGGCGCATGTCGTGCGCGAGCTGGTCTATCCGGACGGCGTCACCCGCGCCTGGCACGACGGATAATCGCAGAACGGCCTTACGTTTTCGCCCCCCCGGATCTCATGAAGGGCGTACTGTGTGATCGCTACTCGCGACGCTCCGGAAACTTGGCGGCAAAGGCTTGCTGCGCCGGGAAGGGTCGCGTTATGGATGAAAAGCGACTCGCGTCCGTGCTGGTGGACTTTGCGCGTACTTTGACGAGCGATTTCTCGATCCAGACCATTCTCGATCACCTTGTCGACCGCACCGTCGAGGTCGTTCCTGTCGATGGTGCCGGAGTGCTGCTCATGGACAGCGACACGGAGCACCATTTCGTCGCCGCCTCCGACGACGTCATTCTCGGCGTCGAATCCCTGCAGATGCAGCTGCAGGAGGGGCCGTGCCTGCAGGCCTACCGCACGGGTAGCCACGTCGCGGTGCGGGACCTGGCGAAGGACACGACCTTCGCTCGGTTCTCACCTGCAGCGGCACGTGCTGGCCTCGGTGCGGTCTACAGCTTCCCCTTGCGCCTCGATGACCGCCAGCTAGGAGCGCTCGAGCTCTACTCCAAGGAGCCCCTGTTCCTGTCGGAGGCGGACCTCGTCGGCGCCCAGGTGCTCGCCGATGTCGCCGCTGCCTACCTGTTCAACGCGAGAGCTCGTGAAGACGCCCGCGATCTCGCCCGCACAAGTGCTGAGCTGGCCGCGACGTTGCAGGAGAGCCTGCTGCCGCCTGAGCTGCCGCTGGTCCCTGGCATGAGCATCGCTGCCCGGTGGAGGCCGGGTCGTGGGGGAACTCTCGTGAGTGGCGACTTCTACGACGTGTTTCCCCTGCCGAACGGTCGGTGGGGAACCGTGATCGGGGACGTGGTGGGGCATGGTGCTCAGGCCGCCACCCTTGCCGCCGTGGCGCGCTACACGCTGCGCACGCTGGCCGTGCTGCAAGCCTCGCCCGGCAGGGTGCTCGACGGACTCAACGACACCGTGCTCGGTCGTGCAGAGCCTGAGCGGTTCTTGTCGGCCGTCTACCTCACCACCCGCTCCAGGTCACATGGTGTCGATGTTCGACTCGTCCGCGGGGGACACCCAGCTCCGCTCGTGCGCCGCCGTAACGGAACGGTCGAGGTGCTCGACGCTCCCGGGATGTTGCTCGGCTGCATGCTCGACCCCGGCCTGAAAGAGATCCGTCTCGTGCTCCACACCGGTGACCTGCTGCTGCTCTACAGCGACGGCGTCACCGAGGCACGTCGCGGGGACCTGCAGTTCGGCGAGGACCGACTCCGTGTACTGCTCGCCTCCAGCCTTCCGGACCCCCAGACCATCGTCGACGCCACGATCGAAGCGGTCGTGGATTTCTGCGCAGAGGGGCTCGCTGACGACGTGACGGTGCTCGCTCTCATGGCTACCTGACGAGAGCTTGTCTCATGTTGGGCTAGGCGGGCATGCCTCGGCCGATCCGCGGGAACGGCTCACTCCGTGACAAGGGTCGGGCTCGTGCTGGGTGCGGGCGGGGTGACGGGCGACGCGTTTCATCGCGGGGTCCTGCGTGCCCTGCTGGAAGGCGGCTGGGACGCGCGGACGGCGGACGTCATCGTCGGCACGTCGGCGGGTTCGATGGTCGGCGCGCACCTGCGCCGGCCCAGTGCGCCTGCGCCTGGCCACGACCGCGAGGAATCGGTCCACGGTCAGCGGCTCGGCCGCGGTCCGGACCTGTCGCCTCTGCTGGCCACCCTGCGGCGACCCTGGCAGGCGCGCGCCGGCGTGCTCAGCACCTCGATCCTCCCGACCGGGCGACACTCGACCGAGTTCATCGCGGCCGGCGTCCGACGGTTCCACGGGTCGACCTGGCCGGACGACCCGCTCTACGTCGTCGCGGTACGCCGACGCGACGGGCGACGCGTCGTGTTCGGTCGCGACGGCGCCCCGCGCACCGATTTGGCGCATGCGGTGGCCGCGTCGTGTGCGATCCCGGGCTTCTTCCACCCGGTCGAGATCGAAGGTGAGTTCTACGTCGACGGGGGAGTTCATTCGCCGACCAACGCCGATGTGTTGCGCGGGTGCGCGCTGGACGTCGTCATCGTCAGTGCGCCCATGTCGGTCGACCGTTCCGGTCTGCGGCCGGCCCTTGACCTGGTGCCGCGGCTGCACGCGCGGCGATACCTGCGCCGGGAGCTCGCGCCGATGCGCCGCACCGGCGTCGTCACGATCGCTTTCGAGCCGGGCGGCGACCTCCTCTCGGTGATGGGCGTCAACCCCTTGCGCGGCGCCCGCGTCGACGAGATCGAGGAGGCCTCGGCCGCACGCGCGGCGGGTGCACTGGCGGCTCGTCCCGACGTCCTCGAGCGGCTCGGGGCAAGTGCTGCCGGAGACCGTCGCTCCGCCTGAGCCTGTGACACGCTGGCGGCGATGACACCCGCCGTCGTACTGACCTGGATCCCGGTCGTGCTGCTGCTCGACCGGGGCGCGTCCATGACTCAGCAGCGACTGCTCGGCGTCGGCACCTGGCTGCTGCTGCTCGCGTTGTTGTGGCGCGAGGACAGCCGGACCCGCGCGCAGGTTGCCGTCGTGGTCGGCTTCGCCACTGCCGTCGAATACTGCTTCGCCGGTTGGCTCGGTGTCTACGTCTACCGCCTGCAGGACGTGCCTTGGTTCGTGCCGCCCGGACACGGGCTCGTCTACCTCGGCGCGCTGGCCATCGGACGGTCGGCCTACGTCGTAGGGCAGCGCCGCTGGCTCGTGCCGGCGACTCTC